>DASZXF010000602.1:0-5174 GCA_035546055.1 Ktedonobacteraceae bacterium | reverse complement strand
TCCCGCTGAATGACGTAATCCTGGTGGTAGGGAAGAGGGCTGAGGCCACGGCCCCTGCGATCAGGGACGTAGACCGTAAAGGTTCCGGCGAGCGTCTCGGCGAGTGTACTGAAGTTGTGAGCCGATCCCATGGCTCCCTGGACCAGCACGAGGCCCGGTCCATGGCCGTATTGACGGTAGCCAATACTGGTGCCATCCCGAGAGATGACCGATTCAATGCTATAGGGTTTCTGCGCGTGCGTGATCGCTTGATTGGTGCTATTCGTCTGCTGTGTCATGCGTGTTTTACCTCTGCTCTTCAAGAATAATTTCCCTGGAAACAGAGAAAAGAGGTCGTACAGTTCTTCGATAGACAAGAACTGAAAAGGCGCTCTTTGTGTCTCTGTTTGTTCTTATATGACAAGGATAGACGCAAAGCGGGTGAGTACGCCTCACCTGTCGGGTGATTTGCGGTGTGATAATAAGAAAAGAGAAAAACCATGCCAGGTCCGCAGGAACGGGGACAAGATATATGCCAGCGAGGATGAGTATGGCGTATAAAACGAAGGCGACTGACCGCCGAATGTCCAATGGAGTCGGACAGCGGACCAACCAGGCAAGATTTTTACACCAGAAAAGAGTAGCACAGGTTGAGAGGCGGAATAATCGCTCTCAACCTGTGCTACTCTTTTCTGGTGTCTGCCGCCTTTTTTATACTGTGCCCTGCTCAACTGTCAGGAAGTCGGGCAGATAGGGGACGCCCAGGCCGGTGGCATAGTTCCAGCCGGGGCCGGCTTTATAGTAGAGGTTGTCGCCTTTGGTGATGTCATAGTATGGATGGGCCTGACCCGCGTGTGCTTTGACCGTGTAGAAGGTGTCAGGTCCATAGGAGAAGTAATTTTTGGTGGCGATGAAGCCCTGGTTGAGGAGAATCATGGCCGCCGCCCAGATGGGGGTTGCCGCGCTGGTGCCGCCAATGGGCTGCCAGAGTCCCTGGTAGAAAACGAGCAGCTTGTCGGCTACTGCCGCTACATCGGGGAGCTGGCGCTTGCCAGTGCTGTACTGATTCTGAATGCCGTTGACCCCGGTTTGCCAGTCGGGACGTGCGAAGACCGTGCTGAGTCCGCCGCCGGTGCCCCAGCTATTGTTACAGGTGGAGTGGTCTGAGCCATCCGACCAGGCTGTTTCGCTGGTGCGCTGGCCCGCCAGGTCCGTGTCCAGCGTCGTGCCGCCGACCGCCACCGCGTAGGGATCGCTGGCCGGGAAGCTGACATCCAGTTGCCCATAAACTCCATCCATGAAGGCCGCGCAGTCGCCGCTGGCAACGAAGACCGTCATATGCTCGACCTGAGTCAGCATTTGCAAACGCTGAGTGAAGGCGTTGGCCAGCGAACTCGTCAGAGCCGCTTCCGGCGCGCCCAGGCTGACGCTGACAACTTCCCTGGAATAGAGGTTGTTGGCGTGGTCGTCGATGATGCGCTGGAAGGTGTCCAGAAGATTCTGCCAGCCGCCATCCTCGGCCTTGCTGATATCGGTTTGATAATCGTGAATATTGACATCAGGAGCCAGGCCGGCGATCATATCGATATCCAGCGTTGTCTCTCCCTCGGGGGCCGGGGCGCCGCCGTCGATATTGGTGAAGCTGACTTTGCCCTTGTAGTTGACGCAGGAGAAGTAGGCATCGAGGTCGCTCTGGTCGGTTCCGTCGATTTCCACGAGGTTGATGGTCGCATTTTTACCGGTCCAGCCGCGCTGCCAGAGGCGGTCAAAGCCGTAGTTGCTCGCGACCTGATCGCGTCCGGCGAAGCCTGGAACTTTGAGAGGGCAGAGACCGAAACTTTGCGGAAGCGTTGGATGGAGCTGGCTGGCCAGGTGGTTGCCAGATTTCGGCGGCTGGCTGTAGCTATCCAGGCCGGTCACGGCGAGAATTTTGGCCGCAACTGGCTGCGGCACCTGGGGCATATGCTGCGGATCAGGCGTATAATAAGTGCGTCCATCGAGTTTGTGGTAGACGAACTTTGTCTGCAAAAGTTTGGCCGCTTCGCCGGCTTTGATGGTCACATTCAGGCTGGTGTGGGTATCGCTGAGCTGTAAATCGGCCTGCGTCACGCCGAAGAAATCTTTGATCTTCTGATAATCGGTATCGCTGATCCCCAGCTTGCTCGCTATCTCATTGCCGCTGGTCGTTTGCCCGCCCTGGCTGGTATTGCCCTGGCCGAACTGCTTGAGCGCGTTCTGATCAAGCGTAAATGTCACTCCTACGTGGAGCGGTTGCGTATCCGGCACCTGGCCCGTAATCGGAGCGTTCAGGGCTTTGGCCGGAATACCCAGTTGTAGCTTCACAAATTGAGTAGCCGCAGGAGTCTGCTGGGCGTTTGACTGTCCTCCGCTACAGGCGGCCAGCAGGAACAGCGCCACAATCAGGCCGGAGAAACCAGACCAGCGGCGCAGATATTTTTTCGACCCAGGTGCTTGAAAATGCATTGTATTCTCTTTCTATCCTTGTCTTTCGCTGTGCATTTCATACAATATTCTGTTCAGCCAGCTTCCAGGCGTTAAACTGCTCTCATCGTTAAAACGCAAGCTCAAGCGCTTTTTTGGTTATTGTTCGGCTACACCTGGCGCCAACTCTCCTGGTGGGCAGGCGCCGGAATATGATACCATACAAAGGAAAAGCTCTTCACTCTTTTCCTGACAAATCTGCTTACTACCTTGATTAATCCATGTATAGAGAAAGGCAGAAATGGCAATGCCAGAATTTGCTGAGAACCGCTACGCTTCTATGCCCTATCGCCGCAGCGGCAGGTCGGGCCTGAAGCTGCCGGCGATTTCCCTGGGCGCCTGGGAGACTTTCGGGGGCTACCGGGGAGAAGAAATCGCGCGTGAGTGCCTGTACAAAGCTTTCGACCTGGGCATCACGCATTTTGACCTGGCCAATAACTACGGGCGCCCTCCTGGGAATGCCGAGGTTGTGGTGGGGAAAATCGTTCGCGATATGCCACGCGACGAACTGATTATTTCCAGCAAGGCGGGCTATTATATGTGGCCCGGCCCCTACGGTGATGGCCTGTCCAAGAAATATCTGGTTTCCAGCCTGGATCAGTCACTCAAGCGCCTGGGACTGGACTACGTGGATATCTTCTATGCCCATCGTCCTGATCCAGAGACGCCGCTGGAGGAGACGCTGACCGCGCTTGACCTGATTGTGCGCCAGGGCAAGGCGCTCTACGTCGGGGTAAGTAATTTCCCCGGCGCGCTCTTTGAGCAGGCTCTAGCGCTGGTGAAGGAAATGGGCCTGGCGCCGATCACTATTCACCAGCCGCGCTTCAGTCTGCTGGCCCGCGCCCCGGAGACGGATCTATTCGCGCATACCCTCGCGGCTGGCACCGGCGTGATTACGTTCAGTCCGCTGGCCCAGGGACTGCTCAGCGATAAGTACCTGCATGGGCTGCCCGCTGACTCGCGGGCCGCCGTCTGGTGGGACGAGCAGTACCGGGAGAAGCAGGTCAATGAGGCGGTGCTGGACAAAGTGCGCCGCCTGAATGCCCTGGCGCGGGAGCGCGGCCAGACACTTGCGCAGATGGCCCTGGCCTGGAATCTGCACTTCCCGGCTGTGACCAGTGTGCTGATCGGCGCCTCAAAGGTCGAGCAAATCGTCGAAAATGTCGCCGCCCTGCAAAACCTGAACTTCAGCGCGCAGGAATTGCAATTGATCGACGAGATTACCGCCGGCCCGGAGATTTAATCGATCAATTCGATTGCTTGAATGTTATCAGAAAGGGGCTGGTGATGTGGGACGCGTTTGCATCACCAGCCCCCTTTTCCTTCTCCGCAAACAATTTCCATGGTTTTTTCACAAAACTGCCATTTCTCCCGCAAACCTTCATTTCCTCTCAAAGCATATGCCTGACTGAGAAACATGGTACAATGGCTGGGGCGTGACAACTGCGTGACAACTTACCCGTTTTTTTAGTGTCTCGATTTTCCAGTCGATGAGACGCCTGTTTTACGCTATTTGCTCACTAATGTCAGAGAAGAGGTCCATGAAACCACATCCGTTGAAAGTGGAGCGCGAGCTTCGCGGCTGGTCGCAGGCCAGAGTTGCTGAGGCGGTCGGCACCAATGTCAGAACCGTAATTCGTTGGGAGCAGGGGCAGTCGGTGCCCTATCCCTATCATCGCGAGTTGCTCTGTGAAGTGTTTGGCAAAAACGCCAGAGACCTCGGCCTGCTGGAAGAAGGGATCGAGGAGGCGCTTCAACAGCCTGAGCAGAAAGCGCCAGCGCCAACCGGTCCTCTCTACGACCCGGCTATTCCCGTGAGCGCGTCGTCGCTGGTTCTGGTTGGACGCGAGCCTGTGCTGGAACAACTGCGGCAGCGCCTCTGCGTGGATGGCGCGGCTTCGCCAGTGGCCTTGCTGGGTTTACCGGGTATGGGCAAGACCTCGCTGGCCCTGGCGCTGGCGGCTGACGACTGTCTGCGCGAGCATTTTGGCGCTGGCGTGCTCTGGGCGGGTCTGGGACAGGAAGCTGATGTGCTGGGGCATGTCGCGCGCTGGGGCAAACTGCTGGGTGTGGCTCCCTCGGATGTGGAAAATGTCAATAGCCAGGACGCGTGGGCGCGGGCCTTGCGCGCGGCCATTGGTCAGCGCCGTTTTTTGTTTGTGCTCGACGATGCCTGGCGCATCGAGGACGCGCTGGCCTTGCAGGCGGGAGGTCCGCAGTGTGCTTATGTGCTGACCACCCGCCTGCCGCACGTGGCCTTTGCTTTCGCGCGCGAGGGTGTGGTGACGATCAATGAATTGCATCATGAGGATGGGATGGCTATGCTGACTCGTCATGTGCCGCAACTGGTGCAGCGCGATCCGGGGCGGGCCCGCGAGCTTGTCCAGGCCGTGGGAGGTCTGCCGCTGGCCCTGGCGCTGATGGGTCATTATCTCGCCAGTCAGGCTTTTACCGGCCAGAGCCGGCGGTTGCAAACTGCCCTGGAGCGCCTGCGTGACGCGGAACAACGTTTGCGCCTGAGCGTGCCCCTGGCAGACGGCGCGCGTTCCTCCGCGCTGTCCGCCTCCATTCCTCTGTCGCTTCACGCCGCCATTGCCGTGAGCGATCAGCGCTTGAGTGCGCAGGCCCATACGGCTCTCTGCGATCTGGCGCTTTTTCCTCCCAGACCCAACAGTTTTTCCGAGGAGGCCGCC
>DASZXF010000601.1:0-6342 GCA_035546055.1 Ktedonobacteraceae bacterium | reverse complement strand
GCTGGCCTGGCTGGTGGGCATCCTGGTTGGCCTGGCTTTCACCGTCTCTCCCTGGTTCATTGGACCAGCAGCGGTGGGCATTTTCGCGACCAGCAGCCTGGGCTATCTGCTCGGCTTCGCGGTGAGCGCGCTGGCTTACTTGCTTGCGCTGGTTTTGTTTGCGCGCCCATCGGCCCTGCGCACCGGGCGGGGTGAGGAGGAACTGCCAGCGGAGGTGGCGCCTTGAGTAATATTCGCCTCCAGCCGCGCCGCCTCGTCCTCGTCGGCAGCGTTCTGGTGGATGTGCTGATGTACATCGAGCGTCTGCCGGAACGAGGCGGGGATACCCTGGCCCGTCAGACCTCCTTCACCACTGGAGCCGGCTTTAACGTGCTCAGCGGCGCGCGGCGTCTGGGCCTGGCGGCGGCTTACGCCGGGCACGTCGGAACTGGTCCCATGGGCAAGCAGATCAGCGCCGACCTGGAGGCGGCGGGCATTCCTCTGCTTTTGCCCCGCGTGCAGGGCGAGGACAGCGGCTTTGATGTCGCCCTGGTAGAGCGGGACGCCGAGCGCACCTTCATTACCAGTCCCGGCGTCGAGTCGCGTCTGCGTCTGGAGGATCTCCAGGCCATTCCCCTGCAAAGCGGGGATATCGTCTACCTTTCAGGCTACGAGCTATGCTATCCCGTCTCAGGCGCGTCCCTGGAGCAATGGATACCAGCACTGAGAGAAGATATCCTGCTGGCCCTCGATCCGGGTCCGCTGGTCGCCGACATTCCCGCCGGGCGCCTGGCGCGTGTTCTCGCGCGCGTCGATATTCTGAGTCTCAACACCCGCGAAGCGCGTCTGCTGGCCGGTGAAAAGAGCCAGCCACAACTGGTAGCCGAACTGGCTCCGCGCCTGGCTCCCGGCGCTCGCGTCATCGTCCGTGCCGGAGCCGAAGGCTGCTGGATAGGCAGCCCTGGTACACCCGCGCGCCATATCCCGCCGCGTCCCACCCGCGCCATCGATAGCACCGGAGCTGGCGACACGCACATGGCCGCACTGCTGGCGCGCCTGGCGGCTGGCGACGACTTCGGCACCGCCGCGCGCCTCGCCAACATCGCCGCCTCGCTCTCCACCGAGCGCCCCGGACCCGCCACCTCGCCAACCCTCCAGGAAGTGCAGACCGCCTACCAGCATGGGCAGGGATAAAGGAACGTTGCTTGAACCGGCTCTCCAGGCCGATTGAGAAGAAATTCCCTCATCCCTGCCCATCCTGGTAGGCGGTCTTTCTATGGGGCCAGATCTCCATCTAGCGTTTCCCTCAATCCCGTCGTGAGGCGGTTCCTGAGTGTCTACAGGGTGTCGAGTAGGTGTCGTTGGATGCGCAGGGCTCTTTCGCTACACTACAACCAGACCTGTTCATTGAGCAATAGCTGGCTGAGATGCTTCCAGCGCAGACTATTCACGCGATCAATGATGATAACAAGCAAGGCTGTATAGTGTTTACAAGGAGGACACATGCCAGGTAAAAAACGCATGCGACTAGTGACCTCGCTGGTTGGCGCGTTGATCATCGCCTCGCTGGCGGCGGTTTTCACGCTCCAATCCCCCCTGACTGCCAGGGCGGCCTCGGTTCCCACAGGCCTGCACGTCGTCGGCAATCAGATTGAGGACGGCAGTGGCCATGTGATAGTTCCTCGTGGCGTTGATCGCATGGGGACAGAGTATCAGTGTACCAAAAGCTCGTCCAATGCCCCGACCGATTTTGATGGACCAATCGATCAGGGCACCGTCAGCGCCATGACTTCCTGGGGCACGACCGCCATTCGTGTGCCCCTCAACGAAGACTGCTGGCTGGGCATCAATGGTTTCCCCGCCAACGGCAGAAGCGCGGCTCAGTACCAGTCGGATATCGTCAACTGGGTGAACCTGCTCAATTCCAATGGTCAGATCGTCATCCTCGATCTGCACTGGAACAACTCTGGCTCCAACCAGTCCACCGGTCAGCAGATGATGCCCGATCTGGACCACTCGCCCGCCTTCTGGACCTCGGTGGCCAACACCTTCAAGAACAATTCCTCGGTCATCTTCGATCTCTACAACGAGCCCCATGACATCAGCTGGGCCTGCTGGAAAAACGGCAGCACCGCCCCGCAGTCCGGCGATTGTTCCAACGTCGGCTTCGCCGTGGCCGGTATGCAGGGTCTGATCAACACCGTGCGGGCCACCGGCGCCACCAACCTCATCATGCTCGGTGGTCTGGCCTGGTCCAACGACCTGAGCGGCTGGCTGGCCAACAAGCCCAGCGATCCGCAGAACAATCTGGTCGCCTCGGTTCACATCTACAACTTCAACGCCTGCGCCAACAGCGGGTGCTGGGACTCGCAGATCGCCCCCGTGGCCGCCCAGGTGCCGGTCATCGCGGGTGAAATCGGCGAGAACGACTGCGCCTCCAGCTTCGTCAACACCCTGATGAGCTGGTTCGACTCGCACGGCGTTGGCTACCTGGCCTGGACCTGGACGGCCAGCGGCAACTGCGGTGGCACCCCGGCCCTGATTAGCGACTGGAGCGGCACACCCACCGGCTTCGGCGCTGGCGTCAAATCTCACCTGCTCTCGCTGGTAGGTAGCACGCCGACGCCCACGCCGACGCCCACCCGGGGCACGACGCCGACAGCCACGCCCACGCGAGGCACCACGCCGACGCCCACACCTACTCAGGGCACCACACCCACGCCGACGCCCACCCAGACCTCTGGCTCGGGCTGCTCCGTCCACTATGCCATCACCAACCAGTGGCCGGGCGGCTTTGGGGCCAATCTCGTCATCACCAACACCGGCAGCAGCACTATTAACGGCTGGAGCTTGCAGTTCTCCTTCCCCAACGGGCAAACCATCACCCAGTTGTGGAACGGTTCCTACACTCAGTCCGGCAGCGCTGTCACCATCACCAATCTCTCGTACAACGCGACCATCGCCCCGGGCGCCACGCTCTCGTCAGCTCCCGGCTTCAATGGTTCGTGGAACGGCAGCAATTCTGCTCCCACCTCCTTCAAACTCAATGGCGTAAGCTGTAGCGTCGTCTAACCTCCAACCATCTCTGGCTGGAGACCAGACAAAGGAGAGACCTCGCTTTGATCGAGCGAGGCCTCTCCCTTTGGCTTTATCAGGCAGCCAAAGGGATATCGCCCCGAACCCGTGTATCTTTTTGGGGGGGCGATATCCCTTTTGGTAAATCGATTTCTCGGATTTTGACAAAATTTCCCAAAAAATACTTGACAAGAAATCGGTTTCTCGGTATGTTTGGTAGTAATAAAACAGCTTTCCGGTTATGGGAAAGCAAACTGTGCAATACTAATGAAGCACTGGCCAGCGGATCATTAGGATGTAGAACGGTCAATTGTTGTGATACCCTATGGAAGGGGAGTCATGCGCAAGGGGTCATGGAACGCTCTCATTCCAGGGGTGAGGGGGACACAAACATGGTGCCTAATCGTCTTTTGAAGCATGCGCGTGAATTGAAAGGGTGGTCTCAGGCAAAGGTTGCCGGAGAACTGGGCACGGATGCAACCACAGTCAGCCGCTGGGAACGCGGCCTGTTTGCTCCCACTCCTTACTTTCGTGAACGGCTCTGCGTCCTTTTCGGCAAAAATACGGAAGAACTTGGTTTACTGGAAACGGTAGACCAGTCGTCAGGATGTGAGACTGTGGCGCGCCCCGGCGGCTCTGGGCGGCTGGACCCGGACGAGAGGTCGCTGGAGGAGAAGGAGCTTGATCGGAGCATGGCGCTCCTGCCACCTTCCTGGGACGAGAGCACCGATACGTTTGCGTATATTCTGCGTAGCGCGGCCCACGATCAGCGCGCGCACAGGCTCTGGAAAGCGGCGTATGTGCGGGCATTGCAGGGGAGAAACGCGGAGGCCCGTCAACTGGGGGAGGCCAGTCTGCGGGCTTTTGAGTACCTGGGCCATGTCAATGCCCTGGCGGTGCGGGAGTGGTTGAATCAACTGGCTCTGGTCTCCGCGCCGACTTTTTCCGCCAGTCTGCCCGCGCATCAGCTATCAGCTCCACCCGAAGAAGCGGAGCCGGTTCCGGGGGAGCGCAGGCGGGTCAGAAGTTTGAGCCTGGCTCTGATCGTCATGAGTTCGTTCTGGCTGCTTTTCCCGCTGCATATGCCGTAGACTTCTTCTCGTGGGTACGCGAGTCAGCGCGCCGGGCGCTGACTCGCGTGTGGGGGGGATATCCCTTTGTCGCGCCCGGCGTGGCAGACCGGGAAAAGCGCGCGTCATCAGTTCCCGTCTGACATCAGGGCTGGCGCGCTCAGGCTATTCCAGGATTTCGCGCACAATGTAGAGCGGACGCGAGCGCACTTCATCGTAGATGCGGCCCAGGTATTCGCCCAGGATGCCCAGGAAGATGAGTTGCACGCCGCCCAGGAAGAGGACCAGGACGAGGGTGGAGGCCTGACCCGTAATCACGCCGAAGAAGACACGGGCGATGGCGGCGATGACAATGCCCAGCAGGCTCAGCCCGGCCAGGAAAAAGCCGAAGGTAGTTGCCAGCTTGAGCGGGACATGGCTGAAACTGGTGATGGCGTCCATGGAGAAGCGGATCATCTTGCTCAGGGGATACTTGGTCTCCCCGGCGAAGCGCTCCTGGCGCTCGTACTGTACGGCTTCCTGGCGGAAACCCACCCAGGCCGAAAGGCCGCGCATAAAGCGGTGCTGTTCGCGCATGGTAATCAGCACTTCGACCACCCGGCGGTCCATCAGGCGGAAATCGCCGGTATCGCGCGGGATATTGACCGAAGTGATGCGCGCGATCAGGCGATAGAAGGCCGAGGCGGTAATCAGTTTGAAGCGACTTTCGCCCAGGCGGCGAGCGCGCTGTGCATAGACAACCTCCACGCCCTCTTTCCAGCGCGCGGCCAGATCGGGAATGACCTCGGGCGGATCTTGCAGATCGGTATCCATGACAATCACCGCCTGACCTCTGGCGTGGTCGATGCCAGCGGAAATGGCGATCTGGTGGCCGAAATTGCGCGAAAAGTCGATGGCGTGGACGCGTGGATCTTGCTCATGCAGTTCTTGCATAATGCGATATGAGCGGTCACGGCTTCCGTCATTGATCAGCAGCAGCTCAAAGGACTCTCCTAGCTGCTCCATGACCTTGACGATGCGCTCATAAAAATGGGGGAGTGTCTCTTCCTCGTTAAAGACTGGCGCGACAATGGAGTAAACAGGCCGCACGGGCTGCTCAGGCGCTTCCTGAGCCGTTTCCTGCGTTGTTTTTGCCACTTCTTGCATTGCCATGTACACTGCGCTCCTTTATAGGGATTATTTATAATTATAAGGAAACGCTTCTGCGTGTGCAATAGCAAATGCTAGACAGATAGCAAACATGTTCCTGTCAGCCAGCGCGCGGTTCTGCCAGGAACATGCCATATCATTTTGTTCAGGATCGCTCTAATATACAGGAATTGAAGCGCCTGGCGGCTCAGGATAGCCTGTTTACCAGGGCCATAGGAGGAGCAGCCGGCGCTTCTGTCTTTGTAGCGCCAGCTTCTCTTTAGCCAGCTCACTTGCGTGAGGATGAGCATCCCTGGTCAGCGTGGACAGCGACAGAAACAGGGCTGTCGTTGTCCACGCTGACCAGAGGAGAAGATCAGGGGAATTGCGCGGAGGCCGAACCTCTGCCGGAACGCTAGAGCGCGAACGCCATAATGATGAGTTTTTCAACCAGAGCGGGAACGATCAACTGCAAGAGCAGGCCCACGCCACGGATGATCCATTTTTTCATGTTCTTCTTCTCCTTTTCATAGCACAGCCAGGGAATAGACTTCTGGTGCTCCTATCCTTCCCTCAACGGACACCAGGACCGCGCCGGGATAGAGCGCAGGCGGCTGGTGAGGCGGCTGTCGAACCATCAGCAGACCGCTTCACGGTAGCCAGGCATTTTCCCTGTGGGACAAAAGGAGCAGTGGGAGGAAACAGACACAACATATCTTGAGGACACTGTGTAAAGGTGCCTCCTCGCACAACTCGCACATCATGAGGTGGTGTTACGTCGAAGCGCGAGCGGCGAGGAAGAGCAGGCAAACCGTAGAACTCACCTCTTGAACTCGTGTTGGACGGCAGAACCACCATACTTTCTACCAGTCGGACGGTGACGACTTTGGTCAGGGTCCATTCGGTTCCTACCTTTCAACCTGTGAACAAACGAGTCCATCACGTCCCTGCAACGCCTCGCACCTCTGACCACTCATCCATGGCCATATCTGAGGTGCTCCCTGCCAATCTCTATCAGAGATCGATCTTACTGATTCCAGTATAGAACGCCTCTTGATAAAACGTCAAACCCCTACCCAAAAGTCAGGGA
>DASZXF010000600.1:0-20763 GCA_035546055.1 Ktedonobacteraceae bacterium | reverse complement strand
CCGGCGTGCCCACCGCGTCCACAGCGGTGATTTTGACCTGCGTGGTGTATGTGCCGGGGGCCAGTCCGGCGGCATTGACTCCAACCGCGATGCTGCCCTGTTGCGCCAGCGTGGTCAGCGAGCCGCTGGTAGCGGAGAGCGTCAGCCAGGAAGCAGCCGGCGCGACGCTGGCATTCCAGCGCACAGGCCAGGAACAGCTTCCGCTGCTGGCCAGATTCACCGTCTGCGCCAGCGGATTCGCGCCGCCCGCTGTAGCCGTAAAGAGCAGCGAACTGGCCGAGGGCTGCGCCAGCGTGCAGGGAGGCATGACTGTCAGATTGACCGTGATGATCTGCGGACTGCCGCTGGCCGGCGCCCCGCGCGCGTCAGTGGCCGAGAGCACTACCTGCCCGGTATATGAGCCGGGAGTCAGGCTGGAAGTGGCAACTCCAACCGTCACCTGACCAGTAGCTCCAGAGGCCACGGTACCGCCTGTAGGCGCGGCGCTCAGCCAGTTTGTGCCAAGCTGGACCACATTCGTATGCCATCTCAACTCGCCGCCGCCGTTGTTGGTAATGGTGACCACCTGCCCGGAGGGCGTGGCCTGCCCCTGGATGGTGCTGAAATTTAAGCTGAGCGGCGAAACGCCGAGAATCGGCTCAGCGGCGCCTGGATGCGGCTGGAGGTTCAAATGTACCACCACGGTCTGCGTGTTCTTTCCTGCCTGGAAGGTCACCAGACCCGTGTACTTGCCTGCCTTCAGACCAGAGGTGTTGACGCCAATCGCAGTCACCCCGCTACCGCTTGTGCCTTTCAGTTCGCCGCTCTGTGGGCTGATGGTCAGCCAGGAAGCAGAGGAAAGCGCACGCCAGTTCAGCGTCTCATTGCCGCAACTGGAGGTCGCGCTCAGACTGAGCGCATGATTGCTGGGATTGCTCTGACCCACCACCGCCGTGAAGTCCAGCATACCGCTGCTGGTCAGCAGTCCACAGCGGGGTTGCACTGTCAACGCCACATTCACCACCTGGGGATTATCATAGGCCTCTAATTTGTGCGAAGAGCTAAAGGTCAGCGGCGCCATGTACGCCCCCGGCAGAAGGCTCTGGCCGGAAGCCGTTACACGAATATGCACGCTCGCGCCAGGAGCCAGCTTGCCAGAACGGATATCGGCGTTCAGCCAGGGCGACTGATTCGCCAGGCTCGTTCCTCCCGGCTCTGTGCCCTGAGCCAGCATCGAGGTAGGCGTGGTGGGGCCAATATTCAAGAACCAGTCAAGCTCCTGCTGACCCGGATTGCTCAACGTCACAACCTGCGTATTCGTCTGCGCGGAGCCGTCAGTCGTCGTAAAAGCCAGCAGAGGCGGCGCCAGCGAAATCATCGGACCGGCGTTGGGTGGGAGCGTGCTGACCTTCATGTTCACCTGCACGGTCTGCGGCGCACCCACGGTCGAAAAAATCGTAATTGTTCCGCTATACGAGCCGGGGGCAAGGTTGCTGCGCTGCACCGCGATAGAAATGCTCTGCCCGGCACTGAAGACACCCTGAACCGGTGCCACCAGCAGCCAGGGCTGATCGCTGCTGGCCGACCAGGCAATCGAGCCGCTGCCCGCGTTGCGCAATTCCAGCGGTTGAATCGTATCCGCGCCCTGAGCCGCGTCACCGAGATCGAGCGATGGATTATCCACCAGCAAATGCGGCGGACGTGACGGTCCCTCGCCCGCGATCTGCAACATCGCGCTGGCCGTATCCCGCGTCCTCACATCCTCGGCCACGATCAAATGAAAGCCCGGTCCCCAGGACGTGCTCACCGCAAAGATCGCGCTGGCCGACCCGTTCACATCGGTCGTCAGTTGCGAAAGATTGCTGGCCATCGTCAGCGTCTCCTGAACATCGTGCGTCAGGGCCACCGTCGTCCCCGGCGAAAAGTGCTGCAAGGAAAGAGTAATGCTATCGCCGGGATTGGCGAGATTGCTGGAGAGGAGCAGCGTCGGCGGACCTCCCTGCGGCGTCGTCGAGCGTCCGGCGCGGTGGAAGGCAAAAGAGAGCAGCAGACCATCGACGGCCAGAGCCAGCAGAGCCAGCACAACCATACTGATAAACGCGGTGTGCCAGCGCGAAAAACGCCGCTTGCGCGCCTGGAGCACCGGGTAAGGCAGCGTTTCATGTTCCTCAAACTGCACACGGAGGATATCCGCCTCCTCAATCTGCGCAGAGGAGCCAACCGTTGGACGACTGCGCGCCAGCAGCGGATCGGTGGCATTGATCCAGGGATTGCCCTCTTTCTCCTCCTCTTCGCTCTCACCCGCGCCCACGAACCACGCCCAGTCCGCGTTCGTCCCCTGAGCATGCTGCATATCGCGAGATACATCGATCACCTGACCGGCCTCGGAACCCGGCAGCGTATCAAAAGCGGCCTGGCGCTGCTGACTCGGATGGGGAGTGCTGGCGCGATGGATATCAGCCGAAATATCGCGCAAAGGTTTCAGACGTGAGGAACGTTTCAGGCGCGACTCCCCCGGCTCCTCCGCCTCAATCCAGCGAGCAGCCGCGCTCAGCCTGGAAACCGCCCGGTCAGTCGAACTCACCCCGCCGTCAGAAGTCAGGGCGGACACCTCGGCGAGCGAATCGGAAGGCTCAAAGGGCACAGTCACCGCCCCCAGGGGTTCATTCCGCGCGTCATCAGGGGAAAACGCCGCCGGAGTCAAAGGGGAAAATTCCGCAGCAAAAGCAAACTGTTCAGGTTGCTGCTGAAAAAAAGCGCGTGCCTGCTCCTGGCACTCGTCACAAAATACGGCTTGATCGACGCAAGGCTTGCCACAGTGCAAACACTGGCTCATACGTAACCCTCTTCCCCAAGGCTGGCTAAGGCGGCCACATCCATACACAACATTTTTTAAGAAAAAATAACAAAAGAAAGCGCAGAGAGTAGCGCGTTTTATGTACTAATAGAACGGAGGAGCAAGGGTTTTTGTCACACCCATAACCAAAGAGGGTAAGAGAGAACATGAAGCAAAGCAAGTTACGTTGCCGCCGGTTGAAACAAGTTATCCACAAGTTATCCACCGCTTCGGGGAGAAATTGGTGGATAATACCCTTTTCGCCCATGAGCGGTTAATGATATAATGGAGTGGGGAGAAGTGGGGAATTTTGGGGAACAGGATGGCGAAATGGCAGGTTTGCCCGGTGGAGTGGGGAAAAACGAGCGCAGACAGGATGCGGGAGAACATCTGACGCGCTCACCAGGGGCCGCCGGAAAACTTGCGTTCGCGAGAGAAGCGCCAGCGAGATGTTTTTAGGAGAATATGACCATACAATTGATGCGAAAGGGCGACTGGCCATCCCAGCGAAGTTTCGCAGCCAGTTGGATCGCGGCGCGGTCATCAGCAAGGGCATGGGTCGCTGTCTCTCGATCTATACAATGGCCCGGTGGGAGGAAAAGTCGGCGGCTCTGGTCGAGGGCAAATCCGACGAGGACTTGCGCGATTTTGAGCGGCGTATTTACCCCAGCGCCAGCGAGGTTGAACTGGATAGCCAGGGTCGCCTGGTCATCCCGGCGAAACTGAGAGGGTACGCCAGCCTGGGCAGCGAGGTTACGGTTGCCGGTGTGCGCGATCACATCGAGATCTGGGATCGCGCGACCTGGCAGGAGTACCAGCAAAGGCTGGACGCGGAAAGCAGCGGAGTTCCTTTTTAAAGGAAAGCTTTCCCGCAAGGGGCTGTCCCGCGCTCTTTTCTCTGGTAACAGAGAGCACAAAAACAAGAAAGCCAATTACACAGTACAGATATATGCAAACACAGCATGTTCCGGTGATGCTGGCAGAGGTGCTACATTTTTTGCAACCCGCGCCCGGTGGTCATTATGTCGATGGTACAATCGGCGGAGGAGGGCATACAGCTGCTATTCTGGCCCGCTCAGCCCCCGAGGGAAGAGTTCTGGGCATTGACACCGATCCCCAGGCGCTGGCACGGGTCAAAGCCCGTCTCGCCGCAGAGGTTCTTCAGGATCGCCTGGTTCTGGCGCAGGGGAATTATTCAGAAATGGCCCGGCTTGTTGCACAGGCCGGGTTTGCCCCTGTTCAGGGAATCGTGCTCGATCTGGGCTTTTCGTCGGATCAGATGGAGAATGCCGCACGCGGCTTCTCTTTTAGCTCCGATGGTCCCCTGGACATGCGCTTGAATCAATCACAGGGCATCTCGGCGGCGGACCTGGTGAATACGGCCAGCGAGCAGGAACTGGCGGATATCTTCTGGCGCTACGGTGAGGAAAATCGCTCGCGTCAGATCGCCTGGCGCATTATTCGCGCCAGGGAAAAGGGCGCGATTACGCGCACAGGACAACTGGCGCAGCTGGCCGCCGCCGGGGTACCGCAAAAGCCGGGCATGATTCACCCGGCCACGCGCGTTTTTCAGGCCTTACGCATTGCCGTCAATGCCGAGTTACAACACCTGGAGACGGCGCTGCCTCAACTCCTGGAAGTTCTTCTGAACTCGGGGCCGGAAGCAAACGGGCAGCAAATGGGTGGAGGAAGAATGGTCATTATCTCTTTTCATTCACTGGAGGATCGGTTGGTCAAGGGTTTTATGAGACGCGAGGCAAGCGATTGCATCTGCCCGCCCGGCATTCCGGTGTGCGTGTGCAACCACCGGGCGCGCCTGCGTTTGCTGACCTCCAAGCCAGTGACTCCGACGAAAGAGGAGATCGCCATCAACCCCCGCGCTCGCAGCGCCAAACTGCGGGCCGCTGAAACGCTTATTGGCTTGTAGTGCATGAACCGGTTCCTCTCCGGTTGAAGATGGGAAAGGACCAGGCTGGCCTTTCTCGCAGCGGAAGAAACAGGTTGGGAGGACGCGGACACGCCTGCCGTGGAACGCTGATGCACTTACTCGCGAAGAATATTTCGCTGAGGACGCTTCACGGATCACGCGCAATCCAGGCAGGTAAGCAAGCAAGCAAGCAAGCACGCTTGCTCCTGAGCCAGAAAGGAAGGGAACCGATGAATCAGCAGAGAACACCTGTACGCGGGTTGCAGCAAAGAAGGGGGCGGGGATCATCCAGGCAGAGCTGGCTGGCCCACAGCCGCCGGCGCTTCCCCCTGCTTTTCTCACGCATCGGGCCTGTCACGCTGAGCATCTGTAGCGTGCTCCTGATCAGCCTGATGGCCATTCTGTACCTGTACCAGCAAGGTCTGGCAGTGACAACCAACCAGCAGATTCAGGATTTGCGCAACCAGCAGGCCGCTTTGCAGAGGCAGAACACCGATCTGGTCAACCAGATCGCTACCGAGCAATCGCCAGGATATATTGCGGCCTACGCGACCAGGACGGGTCTGGCGCCAGCGCACACGCAAAACGTCCAGGTGGCAAATAATCCGTAGTAGCCCGGCAAAGGCAAGATCAGGGAAAGCAGGAAAGGAGGCCAGTGAGTGAATTCCGCGTTGCGTCGCGCCCGTAATCGACAGATGGTCATTTTTCTGCTGGTCTCTTGCGGAATGCTGGTGCTCCTGGGTCGTCTGTATTACTGGCAGGTGCTTCAGTCCCACAACGGGTACAATCTGGCGCAACAGGCAAACGCGGAACACACGCAGAACATTCCGCTGGATGCTTCTCGCGGGCTGATTTACGACAGTCAGGGGCATATTCTGGCCACGAATGTAGTGCGCGACGATGTTTATGTAGAGCCACGTCAGTTTGCGGTGGATCATCCCGTCAATGCACAGGACGATCTAAATAAGCTGATCCAATCGCTGCACCAGGCCTTGCCCCAGGTCAAGGTTACATCGCTGCAGGCGGCTTTCGCGCAGGGCCAGGACGCGGGCGCGCTGCGGGTGGCGGTGCGCATTGATCCCGCGCAGAGTCAGACCTTGCGCGAGATGCGGCTGCCCGATGTGTTTCTCTATCCGCGCACCTGGCGAATCTATCCCGCCGGGACGCTGGCCTCGCAGATTATGGGCTACGTCATGCAAAGCGACGTGGAGAGCAAGGGTGTCTACGGGCTGGAGGGAGAGTATAACAGGTTGCTCGCCGGCCAGCCGGGTCGTTCGCTGGCCGAGACGGACCTGCAGGGCAATCCCCTGACGGTCGGCATCGATAACCAGCAGGCGCCAGTTGATGGAGCCAATATTACCTTAACAATTGATAGCAATGTCGAGTACATGGTCGAGACGAATCTGGCCAGACAGGTGCAGGATATGCAGGCACAGAGCGGCGCGGTGGTGGTGCTGAACGCGAAAACTGGCGCGGTGGTGGCGATGGCCGGCTATCCAACCTACGACCCGAACGAGTATGGCCGGGCCGCCTCGACGACGGGCTGCCTGCATACCGAGCAGGTGTACTTTAATCCCGCCCTCTATTGTGCCTATGAGCCGGGTTCGACGATGAAAGCTGTGACCATGGCTGCCGCGCTGGACCAGAATCTGATCACGCCGGAGACGACCCTGCAAGATCCGGGCTGCATTTCCTATGATGACGCGCCTGCGGTCTGCAACTGGCAAAACGCGGTCTATGGTACCGAGAGCATGACCGAGGTACTGGTTCACTCGGCCAACGTCGGCGCTTCCTACGTGGCGCATAACATTCTGGGCGTTGATCGTTATTATCCGTATCTGAAACGCTTCGGCTTCGGTCAGACCAGCGGCATCGACGACGGCCCGGAGGCCAGCGGCTACTACCGGCAGCCGTGTCAACATGGCTGGTCGCCCTGTAGCCAGAGCTGGACGATGAGCGATCTGACCCGCCAGGCTTTCGGCCAGAGTATCGTGGCCACGCCGCTACAGATGGCGATGGTCTACCAGACCATCGCGAACGGAGGAGTCATGATGCAGCCGTACCTGGTTACGTCCATTGACAACAATGGCAAGGTCACGACCATCCAGCCGACGATCAAGCAGCGCGTTATCAGCCAGCAGGCCGCCCGTCTGTTGACCGGCATGCTGACGCAGGTGGCCCAGCAGGGCGCGGCTCAGTCGGCGCTGGTGCCCGGCTATAGCGTGGCCTTGAAGACCGGCACAGCGACCACGCAGGGTATTTCGGACACGCAGACCGAGGCTTCGGTTGCGGGCTTTATCCCCGCCTCGAATCCCCAGTTTGTCATCCTGGTGAAACTGGATCGGCCCCAGCAACATATTTATGGTAGTACGGCGGCGGCTCCGCTCTGGGGGACCATCGCTCAACAGTTGATGTGGGATTACGCCGTACCACCCGATCTGGGAGCATGAAATCGTATTGCTTGCTTTTTATGAGGTATGCCTATGCAATCGCAAAATGAAGATGGAAAACAACCGCCGGCAAAGGAACCAGACCTGAACGCTCAACCGGAATTGAGCGACGCCTGGCGCGCTCTGCTGGGTTTGCAAGCCACGCCCAAGACAGCGGACGGACAGCAGATTGATCCAGCCGCCCAGGTGCTGCCGCAGGCCAGCGATCCCTGGAACACGCTGGTCCACGCCCAGGGCATGGAGACGGTCGATCTACAGAAGGTACGCCTGCATACCCTCCGTCCAGCCGACGGCGATGAAGAGGTCGAACAGGCGCTCAATATTATTCAAGAAGCGAACGTTCAGGCTCCCCAGGAGAAAAAAGCTGGCGAAGCCTGAACGCGACCGATATCTGTAACACTCTGCAAGAAAAGTATACTTGAAAATATGTTCCAGGTCAAGTCTGGAAAGGAAAGGCCTGCGTATGCCACGCGAAAACAGCCGCCAGGCGCGGCGGGAGAAATCAGAGGCGGGGGAACGTCATAGCCCGCGCCTGCTGCGTTCTCCGGCCCTGGAGTCAGCGGAGCAGCGCAGGGATAAAAATCGCGAGCGCAGAGGCGTTGACGAGGGGGCGGGTTCGCGCAGGCTGACCCGCGCGCCCGGACGCAACGAGCGCCGTAGTCTGGCCGCCGAGAGCACAAGCAGGCGCGCGCCGCGCAAAGCGCTGCCGCCACTCAAGCTGCGCTGACTCAACAACACGCTGATCAGCAGCGGCGGGCTGGCGGTGGGCTGGCGTTCGAGCAACACTCCGCAGGCGCGCACGACGGGTCCGCAAACGCAGCCCACACGCGCGATCAGCGACGAGGAGGAGCGCCAGCTGGCGCAGCTTGAGATGAGTCTGCCGCGTGTCGCGGGCCGGATTGACCCGTGGCTGCTCATCATCGTCATGGCCCTGCTCTGTATCGGCGTGGTCATGGTCTACAGCGCGAGTTCGTTTCAGGGCGCCAGTTATCAAGGCGATGCCAGTTACTACTTTCAGCGTGAGCTGATGTGGGTTGGACTGGGCCTGGTCGCCATGCTGGTGACAATGCGCATCGATTATCGCCACTGGCGCAGATTTTCACTGGCTGGCATGATCGTGATCCTGCCGCTGCTGGTGCTGGTACTCAAATTCGGTATCTCGGCCTATGGCGCCTCGCGCTGGCTGGCCCTGGGTTCGTCCTTTCAGTTCCAGCCCAGCGAATTGACCAAGCTGGTGCTGGCGCTGTACATCGCCGACTGGCTGGCACGTAAGGGCAATCAGGTCAGTTCGTTTCTCTACGGACTGGCGCCCTTCGTCATCCTGGTGGGTATTGTCCTGGGCCTGGTGCTGCTGGAAAACGACATGGGCACGGCGATCATCATCGCGGGCATTGCCGTGGCGATGTTCTTCACGGCAGGCGCCAATATCGCGCAGTTTTTGCTGGCGCTGGCCTGCGGCGGACTGATTTTTTTGAAAGAGGCGTTGAAAGGCTATCGCTATTATCGCATCACCGGGTTTCTTGACCCGTTCAAGGATGTAACAGGCATCAATTTGCAGCTCTATCAGGCGCTGCTGGGACTCGGTTCGGGCTACTGGTTCGGTCTGGGCCTGGGCAATAGCCGGCAAAAGACGGGCTACCTGCCCTTTCCCTTTACCGACTCGATCTTTCCGATCATCGGCGAAGAACTGGGCTTCATCGGCTGCGCGCTGATCGTTCTGCTCTTTCTCTTCCTGGCCTTCCGGGGCTTCCGCCTGGCCAGGCGCACGCAGGATCTCTACGGAGCCCTGCTGGCAACGGGCATTACGACATGGCTGGTCCTGCAAGCGTTCATTAACATTGGCGCGAACACAGCGACCGTGCCTTATACGGGTGTGCCGCTGCCCTTTATCAGTTTCGGCGGATCGTCGGTGGTGGTGTCTTTGAGCGCGGTGGGCATTTTGCTCAACATCTCGCGCTATATTCAAGAGCCAGAAATGCCGGCGCTGGTGCGGTATACGGTTAATTTGCGTAAAAAGAAGCAGGCGTAAACAGACGCCTGAAAAATAACGGTTTCAGGAATAATATGCGAATAGTTGTATCAGGTGGCGGCACCGGAGGGCATGTCTATCCAGCCCTGGCGGTCGCGGCTCAGTTACGGAAACAGTATCAGGCCGAGATTTTGTTTCTCGGCAGCGATGATGGTCTGGAGACGCAGCTTGTGCCTGCGGCGGGCTTTCGCCTGGCGACGGTCAAAGCGGGCAAGGTGCGGCGCTACATCTCCTGGCAGACGGTCAAGGGTATGATGCGCATTCCGGTGGGAGCGGTGCAGGCCATTGAGGTTGTGCGCAAGTTTCGCCCGGACGCGATTTTTACCAGCGGCGGCTACGTGGCGGTCGCGGCAGGCGTGGCGGCCTATCTGAACCGTGTGCCGCTGTTGATGCACCAGCAGGATGTGCCGCCGAATCTGTCAAACAAGCAGGTGGCGCCGCTGGCCACGCGCATTTCGGTGGCCTTCGAGGACTCGCTGGCTTTCTTCCCGGCGCGCAAAACCAAGGTGCTGGGCAACCCGGTACGCCAGGAGTTGCTGGACATTCGCCAGGTGGGTCCGCTGCGGGCGCGTGAGCGCTTTGGATTGGTGGGCGAGGAGCCGATGCTGCTGGTGACGGGCGGGAGCCAGGGAGCCAGGCATCTCAATCAGGTGGTCTGCCAGGCCTTGCCGGCCTTGCTGAAGACCTGCCAGGTGCTCCAGATTAGCGGGCGGGATCTGCACCAGGAGACGCTGGAGCAGGCAAACAGCGTCCTGGAGAAGGCCGATCCTGCGCTGCGGGCGCGTTACCGCCTGGTGCCGTACCTGAATGAGGAGATGGCAGCGGCGCTGCAAGCGGCTGATCTGGTCCTGTGCCGCTCCGGCGCCTCGACGCTGAGTGAACTGGCCGCGCTGGGCAAGCCCGGTCTGCTGGTTCCACTGCCGCCGGCCATCGGCAAATCGCCGCAGGAGGCTAACGCGGCCATGTTCGAGCGCAGACGAGCCGGACTGGTCATCAAAAACGCCGACCTGGAACCGCGTGTGCTTGTCGAGCGAGTAAACTATATTATGGCGTCTCCTGAGTTGCTGGCTCAGATGATGGAGGCTTCCAGGGCACTGGCCCGGCCCCAGGCAACGCAGGATATCGTCAACGAACTTTTAAGTATAGCCAGGATTAAAGTAGCACCATGAAGCAGACAGGGTACAGACAACTGAAGAAGATGCGCCTCCACTTTATGGGGATTGGCGGGCAGGGCATTTCAGCGGTAGCGCAGATGGCCTTGCAGGCGGGAGCGACGGTGAGCGGATGCGATCAGGCCAGTTCTGCCACCACGAAAATGCTGGCGCACCTGGGCATTCCGATAGAACTCGGTCACAGCCCGGAGCACCTGGCCGAGGCTGAGGCGCTGATCTATGTCCCGGCGGCGGTGGCGCTGAATCCCAACAATCCCGAACTGCTGGCGGCGCGCGAGAAGGGGCTGCTGGTCATGACCTGGCAGGAAATGCTCGGTCAGTGGTTGGAGGGATACTGCCTGCTCTCAGTCAGCGGCGTACACGGCAAAGGTACAACCACTGCCATGCTGGCTCTGGCGCTACTGGAGGCGGGTCTGGACCCCACCTGTGAGATCGGCGCGGTGGTGCCGCGTTTCGGCGCGAACTATCGCATCGGACAGAGCAGCTACTTTGTCAACGAGGCGGATGAGTTTAATAACAATTTCTGGCACTATCACCCGCGCCTGGCCGTTGTGACCTCGATTGAGTTCGAGCACCCGGAGTTTTTCGCCGATTACAGCGAATATCTGGCTTCATTTGAGCATTTCGTGCGTGGCATGGATCTGAACGGCGACTGGCCGCTGCCGCCCACGCTGATTCTCAACGCGGGCAGTCCCGGCTGCCTCGAACTGCTCGCCCGCCTGGGCGACTGGCCGGGGCGCATCCTGACCTACGCGGTTGAGGAGCCAGGGCATGAGATCGAGGCCGATTATGTGGCATGTGAACTGGAATTGAGCGGCAAGACCAGCTTCCGGGTACGCACAAGGGCGGAGAGCGAGGCTGGTCAGGAGAATGCGCTGGCGAGGCAGAGTATTCACCTGCGCCTGCCGGGAGCGCACAACGTTGAAAACGCCCTGGCGGCCCTGGTAGCAGCCACGCAGGCAGGCGTAGATAGCCAGGTGGCCATCAAAGCTATTGAAGAATTTGGCGGCACACGCCGGCGTTTTGAACTGCGCAACGACGAGCCGATCTGCCTCGCAGGTCAGAAGCGGGATGTGTTACTGGTCGATGACTACGCGCACCATCCCACGGCCATCGCGCGCACACTCAGCGCGGCCCGCCAGCGCTATCCGGGCAGGCGCCTGGTCGCGGTCTATCAGCCGCACATGTACAGCCGCACGAAGACCTTTTTTGCACAGTTTTTAACGGCCTTTGATGAGGCGGACCTGGTTATCATCGTCGATATCTATCCAGGCCGCGAGCGCGACACCGGCCTGGTTCACGCGCGCGACCTGGCGGCGGCCCTGCAACAGCAGGCAGCGCTGCTGCGTCGAGGCGTCACGGTCAAGCATGGCGGCAGCGTGAGCGAGACGACGGAACTTTTACGCCAGAGCTTGCGCGACGGCGATCTGGCCATCATCATGGGCGCGGGCGATGTTTACCAGGCCACAGAACACCTTTTAGAAGCAAGCGGACAATAACAGGTCAGAGAGCGGCGAACTGGCTCAAGGGCAGCTCGCACAGACAGGCAACCGGCGTCTCCGGGGTCTCGCGACCAGTGGATGCGCAGGCCAGGCAGGCGATTTTGGACTAGAGGTACACGTGATGACATTTGACGCGGAGAAAGTTTACGAAGAGTTACACACGCGCTATCAGGGACGAGTGCGCCGCAATGAGCCACTTTCGCGCCACGGCACTTTTGGCGTGGGCGGACCCGCCGACGTATGGGTGACTCTGGAAACGGCGGAGCAGGTGTTTGATCTGGTCAGCCAGTGCATGGCCAATGAGTGGCCCCTGCTGCTGGTTGGCAACGGCACCAATGTGCTCTACTCCGATGCCGGAGTGCGTGGAGTCGCGGCCAGGATTGCCCTGAATGACTATACCATTGAGGAGCAGGAGGACGGAAGCGCGTTGCTTGTGGCGGGAGCCGGAGTAAGCTGGCCGCGTCTGCTCAACGAGCTGGCCGCGCTGGGCTGGGGCGGACTGGAGTTCGGCCCCGGCATACCCGGCACCCTGGGCGGGGGAGTCATCTCCAACGCCGGCGCGCACTTTGGTAACCTGGGCGAAGTGCTGGAATGGGTCGACGTGGTAGACGCGCGGCCCAACGCTGAGCAGCGGCCCGTTCTGCGCCATTACGTGCATGACGAGATGGACCTCAGCTACCGGCACAGCCGTTTTCGCTCGCAGAGGCGCATCTTTTTTGACGATGAAGGGCAGCCGGTGGTCGCGCCGCGCGAACTCATCGAACCGGGAGAGATCATCACCCGTCTGGGCGTGCGTCTGCACCGGGCAGATCCGCAAGAATTGCGCGCGCGGATCGAAGAGTTCAAACAGCATCGCAAGCGGACCCAGCCGCCGCAGCAAAGCGCTGGCTCGGTCTTCAAGAATCCAGAAGGAGATTATGCCGCCCGTTTAATTGAACAGGCAGGCTTAAAAGGTCAGGCTCACGGCAAGGCGCGCATTTCCGAGCGCCATGCAAACTTTATTGTGAACTCAGGCGGAGCCAGAGCCGCCGATGTCGTAGCATTGATTGTTGAAGCGCGCCGACGCGTCAAAGAGCAGTTTAAGGTAGAGTTGGAACTGGAAGTTGAACTGCGCGGCGCATGGGAGAACACATCAACATGACCTACAAACAGCCAGACGGGTTAGATCCCAGACGCTACAAAAACCGGACCAGCGCTCCAGTCTCGCGTTCATTCGTGAGGCGTAGCGCCGCTGATCAGTTTGGGCAGCGCGAACGCAAAGCTGTTCTGGCCCAGGTGCGCACAGCGCGCAGGGCCACCGGCGGACAGGCGGGCGCGCCAAAGCGCGCAGGCTCTCACCTCGATTCTGGCAAACAGGACGCGAGCGAGCGAGGGCCAAAGCGGCTTGAGCGAGTCGTGACCATGCCCCATGAGGCCGTTCAGCCTCTCACCTGGGCAGAGCGCCACGCCCGCTATCGCGCGCGTCCGAGCGGGTCTGGCGGGTTGAGCGGATCTGGCAGAGCTGGTGGACAGGCAGCAAAGGGGCGACTGGTCCCGCGCACACTGGCCCAGACGGGGCGTCCCGCGCAAAACGGGCAAATGCGCGCGCGCAAGCCGCTGCCACCGATGCGCGGTGGTTCACGTACACCAGCGCGTGTCCCTTCACGGGTGCCCTCGCGTAGCGGGAAGCTACGGCGACGGAGAAGTGGCTGGCGCCGGCTCTGGGGTCTGTTGTTCATTCTGGCTCTCATCGCAGGCGGCATCGCGTTCGCCCTCTTCGGGCCAACCTTTCGCGTCGAGCAGATAGATATCAACGGAACGCACAACCAGAAACTCATCTCCTCCATCAGGAGTATGGGAATCAAGGGGCAGGATATCTTTCTTCTCAACCGGGACGAGCTGGTCACGCGCCTGGAGGCTATGCCGCCGGTAGCCTCGGCCAGCCTGGGCATTGCCCTGCCGGGAACCGTCCAGGTCGACGTGCAGGAACGCACGCCAGTGCTGCTCTGGCAAGCTGGCAAAACGACCTTTGCCCTGGCCCAGGATGGTACCATCATCGCGCCGCAGGGCGACCTGAGCGGAACCGAGCATCTGCCGCTGGTGGTGGATAACCGGCGCAGCGCCGGGCAGATTCATCCCGGCAGCCACTTTAACACAGCGGATATCATTCTGGCCGAGCAGGTCTTCGAGCAGGCGCCAGGCATTGAGGGAGTTGCACCCTTTAGTCTGCACTACGTTGACACCATCAACGAAGGGGGACACCAGGTTCCGGCAAACCTGGCGGGCAGCGGTTCCTTTGTCATCGTCAGCGCCAATGGCTGGCAGGCCTACCTGGGGGACTCGCAGAACAGCGCCACCCTGGCGACTCGCCTGTTTGAATTACAACAAATACTGCAACTGGCCCGGCAGAAAAACATGCAGATTGCCACCATTGATCTGCGTTTTGGTCAGCGCCCGGCTTATACGTTAAAACCGTAAAGGCGAGCGCGAAGTCAGTTGTAACGATTATACGATGTATACTGTGACTTTGTAGGGATATCTGAGCAGGATATCAAAGCGAACCGCGTAATGAGAAAAGCTGTAGTGCGCGGGCGCCCCGGAGGCGCCCAGACAACCGCCCATAGGAGCGTGTATCGTGCAAGAGCGGGTGATCGTCGGCATCGACGTTGGAACAACAAAAATCTGTGTTCTCGTTGGCGAACTGGACCGTGACGGGAAACTGAATATTGTTGGCGTTGGCACCTGCCCTTCACAGGGGTTGCGCCGTGGGGTGGTGGTGAACATTGAGGAAACTGTCACTTCCATTGCAGCGGCGCTGGATCGTGCTGAACGCCTTTCTGGAAAAACAATTACTACTGCTTATGTTGGCATCGCCGGCAGTCATATCGAGTCCGACAATAGCAAGGGCTTTGTGGCGATCTCGCCCATTCATCGCGATATCGTGCAGAACGATATCAGTCGCGCGATTGAAGTAGCGCGGGCCATCGCCATTCCGGCCAACCGCGAGGTGATTCATGTCATCCCGCGCGGCTATGTCGTCGATGGGCAGGAGGGCATCAAAAACCCGATAGGCATGTCCGGTTTCCGTCTAGAGGTAGAGGCGCACATCATTACCGGTGCGGTCTCATCTATTCACAATCTCATTAAGTGTGTTCACAAAACGCGCGTCGAGATCGAAGACCTGGTGCTGGAGCCGCTGGCCTCCAGCGAAGCCGTACTGGCTGAAGGAGAAACCGATCTGGGGGTCGCGCTCGTGGATATCGGCGGGGGAACCACTGATATCGCGGTGTTTACGGATGGCGCTATCTGGCAGACAGTGGTGTTGCCGATTGGGGGAAATCTCATCACCAGCGACATCGCCATTGGTCTGCGTCTGCCATTCGGAGTCGCTGAAGAACTGAAAGTCACCTATGGTCATTGCGATCCGTCCACCATCGACGAAGATGACATGATCGACCTGTCGCACTTCATGCCGGACTGCAATGACCTGGTACCACGCAAGTTGCTGGCTGAAATTATTCAGGCGCGCGTTGAAGAACTTTTTGACATGGTACACGAGGAGATCAGAAAGTCCGGGTACGATGGATTGTTGCCGGCGGGGGTTGTGGTCACGGGCGGTACCGCCGAACTGCCGGGCATCCTGGATGTGGCGGGCCAGATTCTCGATCTGCCCGCGCGCCTGGGCACGCCACTGGGTCTGCACGGCCTGGCTGATACGATCAGTCGTCCGGCCTACGCGACTTCCGTGGGCCTGCTGCTCTGGGGTCTGCGCCATACCTCGCTGATGCTCGATGACGAGGAGATCGAGGAGGAGCAGACTTCGCGGGCCAGAGTTTCGCGCCTGGGACGCTGGCTGCGTGCGTTTATTCCTTAAAGCTGAAAAAGAATTTTCGGCTCTGAGCTGTACATAGATCCTCGGAGCAGCGCTGATCCTGAGCAGGTCGAGCGCTTGCTTGTCAGAGGAAACTGAAATTTGCGCAGGCATAGAAGTGAGGGCACCGCGTTCTCTTCGTCTTGACACCGTTTGATACACTGAGAATGATCGCCGGGCTGGCAGCGGCGGCCTGTAATGCCGCTGTCAGACCCCATAGCTAGCCTCCCGGCGTTCACGTTGAAGAGAATATCAGGTGGAGACGCGGTGTGTATGCCGCCATAATTGCCATCACTTGTGTGTTGCCTGGAGGATGTGCAGCGCTCACGAAGCGCTCACAGCACGCTGAAGAGGCAGGCAGGACACAGGCAAAGGAGGCCAGGAAATGCTACCATTGGGAAATCATCAAGTCGAAGGCTTCGCCCAGATTCGCGTCATTGGGGTTGGCGGCGGCGGAAGTAACGCGGTGAATCGCATGATTCAAGCCAATATGATGGGCATTGAATTTCTTGCGGTCAACACCGATGCTCAGGCTCTCCTGTTGACCCAGGCTGCAACCGCGATCCGCATTGGAGACAAACTGACGCGCGGTCTGGGAGCAGGTGGCAATCCCAGCGTGGGCGCGAAAGCGGCAGAAGAGAACGCCGAGGAGCTGTACGAGCGCCTGAAAGGCTCGGACATGGTTTTTATCACCGCCGGCATGGGCGGCGGCACCGGCACAGGCGCCAGCCCGGTCATCGCGCAGATCGCGCGGGAAGTGGGCGCGCTGACCGTGGGCGTGGTGACGAGGCCTTTTGCCTTTGAGGGCAAGAAGCGCCGCCTGTCCGCCGATGAGGGCATCGCCAATCTGAAGCAGCATGTGGACACCCTGATTACCGTACCCAACGACCGCCTCTTGCAGGTGGCCGATAAAAAGATGCCGCTGAAAGAAGCCTTCCGCCTGGCGGACGATGTGCTGCGCCAGGGTATTCAGGGCATCAGCGACCTGATCACCGTACCAGGTCTGATTAACCTGGACTTCGCCGACGTGAAAACGATCATGTCGGCGGCGGGTTCCGCGCTGATGGCCATCGGCGAGGCCAACGGTGAATCGCGGGCCATCGATGCCGCCCACATGGCGATCTCCAGCCCGCTGCTGGACATCGACATCAACGGCGCGCGCGGTGTGCTGTTCAACATCACCGGTGGTCTGGATCTGACTCTCTACGAGGTCAACGAAGCCGCCGATATTATCAGCAAGGCAGCTCACCCGGAGGCCAATATCATCTTCGGCGCGGTACAAGATCCGGCATATGATGGCAAGGTCAAAATCACTGTCATCGCCACCGGCTTCGACGAGCAGGGGACTACGGCCCGCCAGCCTCAGCAGAGCGGACGCGCGGACTACAACCGCAGCATCTTCTATCCGTCGACGCCGCCGAACAGCAACAGCGGTGTTCCCGGTGTTCCGGCTTATCCGCCACGCCAGGGGCAGTCCGGCGGCGGCCAGGGCGGTTACAATCCGCTGCCGATCACGCCGCCGCCGCTGAACAACGTCTCGCGTCAGCCGACAGATCCCCTGCCGTCCGGCAGCAGCGGACGCATGGCAGCAATTCCGCCGTCCATGCCACAGCTCGCGGCTTCGCGCGCGGCGGACCCCATGAGCTACCAGGACTCGCAGGAGGTCTACGAGGAGGAAGAGGATCTGCCAGAGGTCGAGGCCCAGCCCACGCGCCTGCCCGTACCTGAGCCAGAGGCCCAGCCCTTGCAGCGTCCCGCAGCCTCCGCCGAGCCGCAGCGTGGTCAGCGCCCCATTCGGCGCATGGACCCCAAAGCCCTGGGCATGGCCCGCGACAGCCGCAACGCGCCGCCCGGCGATGTCATCGACATCCCCGCCTTCCTGCGCAAACGCTAAACGAGTGCGCGCAGACAAAAAGCTCCCGGCCAGGGTGACTGGCCGGGAGCTTTTTGTCTGCGCGCTTAAATACGCGCAATTCTGTTGGTTGTTTTGCCCAGATTGCCAGGGATATCCTTGTTCAGACCGATGTGGTTGACCACCACGCGGGCGCCAGGAATACCAGAAATCTCGCGCTCCAAAAGATATTTCATTGAAGTGCTGGGGACATTGCCATACAGGCTCACGATGCCGTTCTCAACCAGCACCGAAATATCAGTCGCGCCTTCCAGCTTGCCGGCAGCTTGCAGCCCCTCAATCGCCGCGTTCACAGCGTTCAGCAGCTCATCTTCGGCGACCAGGAAGTTCATCACATCCAGCACGCCAGGAACCTGACGTACCGCCGCTTCAACTTCCTTCTTCTGCGCCTCAAGTTCAACCTTACCGTACAACGAAAGCACCACGCCTTCACGCTCCACGAAGACCTTGACAGGATGCGCGCTCCAGGCTGTGCTGCCAATCGTCACAGTGCCCTCTACCACAGCCTCGGCCTGATCCAGAGTCTGAGCGGCGAAGACCGTCGGCTTGCCGGTGACAGATGCATCAGCGAAGGAAGCAGCGTAGCGACCGCCGCGAGCGTGCGCGCCATGCGCCTGCCCATGAGGATTCTCAAGCGCCCAGCCCATAATGCCAATAAGAACGAGGGGAAGACCAATAAAAACAAACCAGGGAGCGGCGCCAGCCAGCTGGTTATGAGCGGGTGTACCAAAGAGGACCACGCCGACGAAAACCAGCAAAATCGCCACAGCTAAAAGAGCGGGCCACAAGCTCGGACCTGGCAAATGAATATGGGCTTCCTCTTCTTCTTCCAGAATTTCGTCTTCAGTAATCGCGGGAGAAGTCTGCAACTCTTCCTCGGTCATACTGGTACTTGTCAGAGGAGTATTCATCAGATCTCGCTTTCCTTCGAGAATTGTTTACGATCTGTCGGGATACTATTCCCAGAGACGATCCCATTTACCTGTATAAAGCATACCAGGAATGTGCCAATTTGACAAGGAGCCCTCACCCGGCCTCCAGACGGGCTATCCAAAGACAAACCCTTCCTTTGACTGCCTATCCAAACTGTCTGGAACCATCTCTGATTTTTCGACCCCCGAACAAAGCCCGTTGTGTCCCACCTCAACAAAGCAGAATGGGTGCGCGGCGGCGAGCGCTCTCACCGCCGTGCACCCATTCTGCTTTGTTGAGGTGGGACACAACGAATATTCAGCATGATTGATCAGAAAGAACTACTCCGCCAGTAGCACCTTCAGGTCGTCAACAAGTTGCGCGGCAGTGAAGCCATCGCTGAAAAGAACGCGCTCACGGCCCATTTTGTCGATGATGTAGACAGCGGAGGTATGCATACTGGTGGTGGTCGCCGAAGGCTGAGCGTAGACACTGTAGGCATTCCAGACCGGCGAAAGCTCGCTCTGAGTACCGATGAGATAGTGCCAGTTCGCGGTCAACTTATGCTGCGTCGAGAAATTCTGCACCGCCTCCTGGGTATCGCCCTTGGGATCAACGCTCACCGCCAGCATCATCACACGGGATGCGTCTTTGCCGAGCTGAGCCTGGGTCGCGCGCAGCGTCTCCGCCGTCAGCGGGCACACATCGGGGCAGTGAGCATAGAGAAAGGTCAACACAACCGGCTGGCCATGGAACTGCGAAAGCGCGACCGGCTGGCCGGACTGGTCCTTCAGATGGAAATCAGGGGCCACTGTACCGCCCAGATCGGTGCCTTGCAGACCCGATAATGGACTTGTGCCTGTCGTCGCAGTGTTTCCACTCGTATTCCGCAATCCCCACAGCGCCACAATAATCACGATCAGCAACGCCATGGTAATGACGGAGAGGCGAGACGCCAAACGCCAGCTCATTCTCATTGTCTTTGCCCTATCCCTCTTGACTGCTGCTCTGCTAGTGAATCACTCGATCCAGAACCATAATCGCGAAGATCAGCGCCAGGTAGCAGTTTGAATACCAGAAAATCGTGCGCGCCCACTTGCGTGAAGTGTCGAGCATGAGGCGAATTGCCATATACACCAGAATACCGCCCAGGATGACCGCGCCGGCCAGGTAGAGATAGCCCATCTCGTGCATGGCAAAGAGAATCAGAGTCACCGCCAGCAGCATCAGCGAGTAGAGCAAAATCTGCTTTTTCGTCTCGCGTTCTCCCATGACCACCGGCAGCATAGGCACATTGGCGCGGGCGTAATCCTTCTCGATCAGCAGTGAAAGCGCCCAGAAGTGCGGCGGAGTCCAGTAGAAAATGATGGCAAAGAGCCAGATAGCCGCCAGTGGCACGCTATTCGAAATCGCCGCCCAGCCGATCAAGACCGGCACCGCGCCAGCCGCACCCCCGATTACAATGTTTTGCGTCGAGGAACGTTTCAGCCAGAGCGTATAAATAAAAACGTAGAAGAGAATGGCCGCCAGCCCCAGACAGGCGCAGAGCAGGTTCACAAAGATAGTGAAGACCACAAACGAGCCTACCCCCAGGATCAGGCCGAAGATCAAAGCCTGCGCAGGCTGAACCTTGCCAGCGGGCAACGAACGGCGCCGGGTGCGCGTCATAAGCTGGTCAATATCGCGGTCGATGTAGCAATTGATGCAGTTCGCGCTTCCCGCCGCCATTGTTCCGGCAACCAGAGTAGCCAGAATCAGGCCCAGATCCGGCAAGCCCCGTTTCGCAATCGCCATAGCCGCTACGGTCGTCCCCAGCAGCAGCACCGTGACATGCGGCTTGATTAAATTGATGTAGCTCGAAATGGTCTGGCGAAGCAGACCCGGATCGTGGTGCTCCGCTTGATGGTCTAATATCTTCATTGGTTACATTGAGCCCTTTAATTTAAGATAGTCTGACAGTCCTATTTTCTCGAAAAGGCCTGTCCATATCCTTGCAGGCCAGCAAGCCTACCTTACAAATACCTGAACAGAGTTGAGCAAACATTGCCCGCCCTGCTCACAACTCGCCCCTGCGGCGCTCACATGAGTCCTCCCCCCTGTTTCTGAGGCGGCCTCAAGCGCTGGTGGCGCCCCGCCCCTCTCTTTTTGGATGACATGAGTCATCCTCAATTTTGATCCCGTTGGCGAACCCTTC
>DASZXF010000599.1:0-4465 GCA_035546055.1 Ktedonobacteraceae bacterium | reverse complement strand
GTTTCGCCGTCAGGGATGGCACATAAGCAGAAAAACGAGCGATTTTTGAGAGGGAAATCGACAAACAACTCTGGCGCATTTGACAAACAGTGATTGTGTGTACTATATTTAGCCCGTAAGGCCCCATAGCTCATCGGTAAGAGCAGCGCCCTTATAAGGCGAAGGTGCCTGGTTCAATTCCAGGTGGGGCTATTTCTCCCAATTACCCAAAATTCCCCTCCCTATGCTCTGGTCGCCTTCTGTTTTTCGCTTGCTGCTCTATACTGTAAGAGAAGCGGGGAGCGTAAAGGCTTCTCACATTGATAAAGGGTCATTTTTTGCTTAAGGCTGCGAGATATGCCACGTGGAAGTGAGGAGAGTTTCTATGTATGCTGCGTATAAAGGCTGGTCAGGAACCCATGTTGTCTGTTTACTGGCGGTGCTGCCGCTGTGCTGTATGCTGTTTACAGCCTGCTCTACGCATAGCAGCCATGCGCTGAACAGCAGCATCAGGCAGGTGCAGATCAGGGAAGATGATTTTCATATTCGCTCGTCTTCGACAGTTTTCGCCCATGACGTTCCCTATCATTTTGTGATTAAAAATGACGGGCACACGCCTCACGAATTTATGATTACCCCGCTGACACTGAGCACTATGAATGGTATGTCGATGAGCGACATGGATCAGCTCTCGCTGGCCGATGTGATGCAGATCGCGCCTGGTCAAACCAGAACACTTGACTATACCTTTCCGCGTTCAACAGCCGGCACTCACCTGCAATTTGCCTGCCATTATCCCGGCCACTATGAAGCTGGCATGAGCCTGAATATCCTGATTCGGACCTGATAAGCACTCTACCCACTGCGGCCCTTGACATTCCTTCACGTTACGTCCTATACTTAGTGCATACCCCCACCAGGGGGGTATGGGTATTAGACTTGAGGTGATTGAAATGGCTTTATCCGCCAGGGATACGATAGAATCACAGGCGCCTGCGGAACAGGCGGCAGGGAGTTGCCAGGCGACCTTCGCGCTGGAAGGCATGACCTGCGCCTCTTGCGCGATGCGCATTGAGAAGGGTCTGAAGAAGGTGCCGGGGGTACTGGATGCTCAGGTTAATCTGGCGACTGAGCGCGGCATGGTGACGTATGATCCGGCGCTGACTGGACCAGAGCAGATGATACAGAAGGTCGAGGCGGTCGGCTATAAAGCAACCCCTCTTGGCGCGAGCACCTCTGCTACATCGACGGAGGCTCCGGCTGCTGTTGAGATCTCCACCCAGGCTGAACCATCCGTACTACCGAGAGGTGGACAGGAGGATGAGATTAGCAGGCGGAAGGCGGCTGAGTTGGCGCGTAAGCGCAATCTGCTGATCCTGGGCATGGTCCTTTCGCTGCCGGTGATGATGCTGAGCATGTTCTTTATGGGCCGCTTCCCCGGCGAGAATCTGCTGCTGCTGGCGCTGGCGACACCGGTCTGGGCAGTGGTTGGCTGGGAGTTTCACCGGGGCGCGTTGAAAAATCTGCGCCACCTGAGCGCGAATATGGATACGCTGGTTTCGCTCGGTTCGACGGCGGCCTTTCTGTTGAGCGTGGTTGCGACCTTCTGGCCGAATCTGGTGGGTAGCATGACGTTCTATGACACGACAGCTTTGATTGTCACGCTGATCTTCCTGGGCAAGTACCTGGAGGCGCGAGCAAAGGGACAGACAAACCAGGCGATTAAACAGTTAATGGGCTTGCAACCGCGCACGGCCCATGTGCTACGCGGCGGCCAGGAGGTCGATCTGCCAATCGAGCGGATCAAAGTCGGCGATGAGCTGGTGGTGCGCCCCGGCGAGAAGATTCCGGTGGATGGCGAGATTGCGCGGGGTAGCTCCACTGTCGATGAGTCGATGATTACCGGCGAGAGCCTGCCGGTGGAACGGGGAACGGGTGACGCGGTGATTGGCGCGACCCTCAACCAGCGCGGACTGCTCCATGTGCGCGCGACGAAGGTGGGGGCAGATACGGTGCTGGCCAGTATTATTCGCCTGGTGGAACAGGCCCAGGGCTCGAAGGCACCCATTCAGCGGCTGGCCGATAAGATTTCGGCGATCTTTGTGCCCACGGTGCTGGGCATTGCCGCACTGACTTTTGTGCTGTGGGCTGTGGTGGGCAAGACCATTGGTCTGCCGACAAGCGGGATGCCTGTCATGGACCTGGACAGCGCTTCGATCTGGATTACGGCGATTGTCGCGGCGGTGGCGGTGCTGGTGGTGGCCTGTCCGTGTGCGCTGGGCCTGGCAACGCCGACCGCGATTATGGTGGGCACAGGCAAAGGCGCCGAGCAGGGTATTCTCATCAAGGGCGGTGAAAGCCTGGAGCGCATTCAGGCCATTCGCGCGGTTCTGCTGGACAAAACGGGTACGATCACCAATGGCAGGCCCGAACTGACCGATGTGCTGACCCAACCCGGCAGAGAGACCGACGAATTGCTGCGCCTGGTCGCGCTGGCAGAACGCGGCTCGGAGCATCCCCTGGCCGCCGCGCTCGTGGCGGGCGCGCAGGCGCGCGGTTTGAGCCTGGACGGCTACCCCACGCGCTTTGTAGCCCTGGCCGGGCGCGGTCTGGAAGCCACGGTGGAAGGACATACGCTGCTGGTCGGCACGCGTGACCTGCTGCGCGAGCGCTCCATTGCCACGGATGCGCTGGAGGAGCGCCTTGTCCAGTTGGAGGCCCAGGGCAAAACAGCCATGCTGGTCGCCATGGACGGACAACTGGCGGGCGCGGTAGCCGTGGCCGATACCCTCAAGCATGGCTCGGCGGAGGCCATCAAGCGTCTGCACGAGCAAGGACTGGATGTGTGGATGATTACCGGCGACAATCGGCGTACAGCCGAGTATATCGCCTCGCAGGTGGGCATCCCGGCTGAGCATGTGCTGGCCCAGGTTTTGCCGGGCGACAAGGCCGCGCAGGTCAAACGCCTCCAGCAGCAGGGAAAGGTGTCAGTGGCTTTTGCCGGCGATGGCATCAATGACGCTCCGGCGCTGGTTCAGGCCGACGCGGGCATCGCCATGGGTACCGGGACGGATGTGGCTATGGAAGCCTCCGATATCACGCTGGTCAAGGGAAATCTCAAGAGTATCGCTACGGCCCTGGCGCTGTCAAAGGCGACCATGCGCACGATCAAGCAAAATCTCTTCTGGGCCTTTGCCTATAACGTGATTTTGATCCCGGCGGCGATTCTTTCGCCCCTGGTCCCTTTCCTGCGTGAGCAGGCGCCCATCTTCGCGGCGGCGGCCATGGCCCTCTCGTCGGTGACGGTGGTGAGCAATTCGCTGAGATTACGGCGCTTTGGCAGAGAACGCGTACACTGAGCAGGCGAGCCGCCTGCGCGGCAAACACAGGCAAAAAGCAGCGCCCTGTTTCCTTGAGAATAACAGGGCGCTGCTTTTTGCGCCACGCGGGTTTAAGGCTGCAAGACGCCTATTTTGTCGCTGCCGGCTTCGGTGAACCAGATGGCGTGATGCGCGTCTTCGACCAGGCCCATCGGCAGACTGTTGGCGGTGGGAATGGCATAGGCGTAGAAGCGCTTCTCCTGGACGGCGAGACGGGCCACGAGGTTCTGAGCGGTGGCGGCGACCCAGATATCGCCGTTGCTGGCCACCAGCAGACCGTAGAGGCTGCCATTATCGCTGGTGACGCCTGGCGAACTGTACGCGGTAAAGGTGGAGCTGGCCGGGTCGAACTGGAAAAGCAGTCCCCTGGCGAAGACGGTAGCCCAGATATGCCCGCGCGTGTCACTGGCGAGTTCCATCAGCGGCGAGTCGACGCTTGAGGAGGTAAAATAGCGCACCTGGCCGCCGACGGGATCGAGGCGCCCCAGGCGATTTGTGCTGGCTTCGCTGAACCAGACCACGCCCTGCGGATCGACAGTGATGCCATAGGGGTTGAACGAACCGCCGTTTTTCTCCCGGCCCAGCGGATACTGGCGAATGGCGCCGGTGGCCGTGTTGAGGGCGCCGATGGCGCTGGCGTTCAATTCGGTAAACCAGAGGGTGCCATGCTGATCCAGGGCGAGATCGTTGGGCGCGCTGGGCAGGTGCTGGGTCTGACCGGGATGGCTGGGGTCCGGGACGCTAATTGTGGGCAACGGATAGACGTGATACTTGCTCGTCTTCGGTGTAAAACTCCCGATGTAATCGGCATATTGCTCAGCGAACCAGATGGTATCGTCGGGCGCGACCACAATTCCCATGATGCCCGATTTGCCTCCTGGCGGGGTCTGCTGCCAGAATTGCTTGCTCTGTGGATCAAAGGCGCCCAGGTAGTTACGGCTCATTTCACCGAACCAGATATACCCGTTTTTATCAATGGCCGGGCGCATCAGGCCGCTACGCACCTGGGGCAGAGCAAATTCTTGAAACTTGCCCTGCATGAGTTGAACAGGCGTAGTAACTCTGGCCTGCGTGGTGGGGCTGGCAATGGGTCCACCCAGGTCCGA
>DASZXF010000598.1:0-3503 GCA_035546055.1 Ktedonobacteraceae bacterium | reverse complement strand
GAACAGCGTCATCGAGGCGGAGTGGAAAGAGCAGATAGGTGCCAGGCTGCTGACTTTCGCGTTCCAGCGCGGTATCGGTGGCCTCTTCGACCCATTTGCTGGTGATAGCATTATGGGAAAGGACGATCAACAGTTTGTCGAGCCGCCGAATGGCGCGATAGATTTCTGCGCGCAGTTTATCACCGATCTTGAGATCTTGCTCAACCAGCACGCAGGGGACGCCGTGGGCTTTGAGGTCAGCGTAGAGTTTGGAGACGAATGGCTCATCTTCGGTGGCATAACTGCTGACACAGCTATGGTAGCGCGATGGCGTGGATGTGACCGGCTCGGATTGGCTGGAGACTGGTTGAGCCGTTTGAAGCGGTGCTGCCTGGTACGCTGAGGGCTGCTGGCTCTGCTGAGAAGCAGCCGGAGATTGGACAGCAGGCGCGGTAGGGGGAAAGGAGACAGGCGATGGCTGGTGCTGTGGATAGGTAGCGGTGGCGGGTCGCGCGCGTCCGGGCTGGATGCCAGCCAGCAGGCGAGCGCGGGCCTGCGCTTCGTCCAGGCCGATCAGGTCGATGGGGATGATGGAACCGAGCAGGCCAGCGATGTCGCAGGGTTCCACGCGCACGGGTAACAGGTGCTTCTGCGCTCCGGTGGGATCGCTGAGGAAAACCGTTGACCAGTGTGCCCGGGTCAGCGCGGCCTGGAGATAGGCGGGCGTGAGCACCAGGAGCGTGCGGTTGGAGGTGCGGATCGCGTTGTCGGTTTCCAGGATGAGGTTGGAGCCAGGGCGAAAATCCCAGGCTTCGATGCGTATTGTGTGGCCTGCTTGCTCCAGTTGCAAAGCGATCCATTCGGCCCATGGTTGATCGTCAGGGGCATAGCTGATGAAGAAGTCCTGGCGCGGAGATGGCCCGGCCTGCTGGCTCGCTTGTGCGGCAGGAGATACGGGTGATTGAGCAGCGGGAAGAGAAGCCTGTTGACGTTGAAGCGGAGAGGAAGGAGCGCCCGGTTGCTGAGAAGCAGAGGGCATGGATGCAGACGAATGCTGCACCTGCGCGGTGATCGGCGCTGGCTGCGCTGCGGCGGATGAGGCCGTTTCGGGTGAGGAAGACTGGCTGGCGGTGGCTGAATGTGAAAAGGCATCGAAGGCATCACGCCAGACTTTGTAGCGCGTGTCAGCGGTATCGATGGGTTGGATCACGGTCTGATGATCGCCTGTCACCAGTGTCAGAGGAATGTCCTGGATAGTGGCGGAGGCGGCAGGCACAATAGAGTCGGAGACGCCGGCCAGCGCCAGGTGAGGGATGAAGCGGTTGTAGCGGTTGTCTCTGGCGTCGGGTGGGCTTTTCTGCCAGGCCACCACTTTCCGGTGCCAGTCCTCTCCGCTTTGCTGGATAAAGGGGCTGGTCAACTGCATGTCGCGCAGTTGCTTGTTCCAGGCGCTCAGGGTGGTGATGGGAGCGCCGTTGTGCGGCGTGGCGTAAAAGGCAATGTGGCGCAGGGCGTGCAGGCGGTCGCCCTGGCCCTGTTCGAGGGTGTCTATGATCCAGGCTTTGATCACCAGGCCGCCCATGCTGTGGCAGATCAGGAAGACCTCATCGTAGCCGCTGAGTTGTGCGTGGTAGGTGGTATCCCAGAGCACTCCCAGCAGGGCGATGTCTGGCGCGGTCTGGCGCAGCGTTTTGCGACTGGCGCTGCTGGCAAGATTGCTCAGCAGGCCAGGGCGGCGATGTGTGGGGTATTTCCAGACGAACAGGCCGTACTCCTGGAGAGCGGGATCAGCCTGAAGGAGTGTCAGATAGGCGCTCCAATACTGCCGGGGATCGCCAGCGCCGATGCCGTGGAGCAGGGCAATGGCCTTGTGCTGGCCGCGACGTATCCAATATTCCGTTCGTTCTTCCATGCGCTTGACGCTCCTCTTCTCGACGTTCTTCCATCCGTGTGGTCGGAGAAATCAGGTAAAACACAGGGGTTCATACGATAAAACGAGTGATGAATTTGAATCATCACATCTGGGATGTTTGATGAGGCTCGGCTTTGATGTTGCGCAGGAGGCGCTCAAAAGCGAGTTGGTAGGCATCATGATCTTTCCATCGGGTAAAATCGCCGATGTGCCAGCGCCGGCGGAGGTCAGCGGCCCAGTGCTGATTGGTGTGTAAAACGGCGTCATCCAGACGCAGAGGAAAAAGGAACAGCAGCAGCAGCGCGAGGTGCTCTTTCCGATCCGCCTGGATGAGAGCATCACGCAGACAAGGCAGGCATGGGCGGCGGCGCTACGGCGTACACGCCACATCGGCGATGTTACACGTTGGACAGAGCCGGCATCGTACCAGGTGGCCTTTGAGCGGCTGCTCAGAGACTTGAAGAAGGCCGAAGATAAGCACTGAATCAGAGGAGACAGCAAAGAAATCGAATGATCTGTTGACCTGCCGTTTCTCTTTGGCGTTGTCTTTTGTGCTCCTTGCGATTATACTCTAGATCGACTTGTATGGAGGCGTGAGGAGTCAGATCATGGGACAGGATGACCAGCCGAGCCAACCTGAACAGACCGATTTCTTTGTGAGCTACGTGAGCAGCGATCAAGACTGGGCTGAATGGCTGGGTATGCAGGTGGAACAAGCAGGATACACCGTCTTTGTGGAGGCCTGGGATGTGCGCCCTGGGGATAATCGAGTGCTCGCGTTAAACCGGGGATTGCAGCGTGCGGAGCGGGTTCTCGTCGTGTTGTCTCCCGCCTATTTCCAGACGGAGATGGTGCAAACGCAATGGGCCGCAGCGCTCTTGAAGGACCAGACGGGTACTCACAGGCGGGTGCTTCCGGTTCTCATTGAAACATGCGGCGTTGATGGCTTGCTCCGTGGACTGGTATGCATTGATCTGGTTGGTGTAGATGAACAAACGGCCCAAACGCGTCTCCTGGCGGGTCTTCAGACAGAACGGACCAGGCCGGCCTCTGTGGCGTTTCCGGCCAGACAAGGGACAGGAGCAGCGTTTCCAGGCAAGTCGCTGATGTGGACGATGCCGTTTGCTCGCAATCCCTATTTTACCGGGCGGGAAGAACAGTTGCGGGCGCTCCGTGAGCAGTTACAGGCGCAGCGCAGCGCGGCCATCGGTCAGATCCAGGCGATCACCGGGTTGGGCGGCATTGGCAAAACGCAGATGGCCGTTGAATACGCCTATCGTCACCGCGAGGAGTACGCGCAGGTCTTCTGGGTGCGCGCTGATACGGTCGAAACGCTGGCCTCTTCTTACGGCGAGATGGCCAGATTGCTCGACCTGCCGGAGCGGAATGCCCAGGAGCAAGCTGTGATGATCCAGGCCGTCAACCGCTGGTTACGCGAGCATCGGGATTACTTGCTGATTCTGGATAACGCTGATGATCCGGCGCTCTTACCGCCTTTCCTTCCACCCGATCCCGCCGGGCACGTGCTGATTACCACGCGAGCCGCCGATCTGAGCGAACTCGATCTGGGCCTGGCTGATCCCCTGGCGCTGGACGTGCTGCCTCCAGAACA
>DASZXF010000597.1:0-2929 GCA_035546055.1 Ktedonobacteraceae bacterium | reverse complement strand
CCTGGAGCCTCAGCGGTTCAGTAGGCTATCCCCTTGAACATATTACGGTGACAAACGGCATTGATCGCCTGGGAAGTTATCGCGAAATTCAGTTTACCTACCAGGGGAAGGTCGCCCGCATGAGTTCTATCCGCAGCTATGGATCGCATCCAGCGCTGCTCTTTAGCACGACCTACCTGGCCGGGAGCAGCAATGCAGAACCCTTCCCGGTCTTCTCCCGCTATCCCAGAGATCTCTACCATTTGAGCTATCATGGCACCTTTAGCCGCTACGTCTTTAGTCTGCAAAGCAATGACGGCCCGTGGGTCTTCTTTGATAAGCAGGCCAACACCCTGATCCTCTCGCCAGCCGCGAACTTTATGGTAGCCCGCATGTCTCTGAGCAAGCAGGGTGCCATTGCCAGCGTCATCGATAGCGGCATCGAGACGCTTCCGCAGGGCTTTACCCATCAAACCATGCTGACCTTTGGCCATGGCATTAACACGACGTTCGAGGCCTGGGGCCATGCCATGACGGATCTGGGAGGGAAAGTTCGCCAGGCGAACGACTCGAATGTGACCCTGAACAAGCTGGGTTACTGGACCGATAACGGGGCTGGTTACTATTATAATTATATTCGTCCGCTTGGCTATGCCGGCACCCTGAAAGCCATTGTCGACCAGTTTGCCAGCCAGGGTACGCCGTTCGGCTATCTACAACTCGACAGCTGGTGGTACGACAAAGGCTTTCCCCCTCAATGGTCGAATGGCAAAGGCGGCATCAGCACCTATACTGCCGATCCCTCGCTTTTCCCTAAAGGTCTGGCGGCCTTCCAGAAGGAGATCGGTCTGCCACTGGTCACACATGGGCGCTGGATTGATCCTCGCAGCCCCTATCGTTCACAATACACCATTTCAGGCAATGTCTCGACCGACCCGCGTTACTGGAAGAGTGTCATGAGCTACCTGCACAATAGTGGCGTGATCACCTACGAACAGGACTGGCTCTCTGCTCAAGCCGCCAGCGAGACGAACCTGACCGACCCCAACGCGTGGATGAGCGCGATGGCCAGTTCGGCCAACCAGTACGACCTGACGCTCCAGTATTGTATGCCCGATCCGCACCATCTGCTGCAAAGCACCATGTACAGCACAGTGGTTACGGCACGCGTGAGTAATGATCACTTTATACGCGACCGCTGGGATGAGTTTCTCTATGACTCGCGCCTGGCCAGCGCGCTGGGAGTCTGGCCCTGGACCGATGTTTTCATGAGCAAAGAGACCTACAATCTGCTCATCTCGACCCTCTCCGCCGGTATGGTTGGCATTGGCGATAAGCTCGGCACTGGCAGCAAGGTCAATCTCATGCAAGCGGTGCGCCCGGACAGTGTCATTGTCAAACCGGATACGTCCATTGTCCCGCTCGACGCCACGTACCTGGCCGAAGTGCAGAATCCCGGCGCGAAACCTGCCATGCTCGCCGCAGCTTATAGCTATCACACAAACATCAGCGCCGCCTACGTCTTCGCCTACAGCCGGGCAGGACAGCAGGAGCAAACCGTCTCGTTCACGCCCGCCAGCCTGGGGATGAACAGCAATGTCTATGTCTACAACTACTTCACCAACCAGGGCCAGGTGGTCAAGGCCGATCAGACCTTCAGAACCAGCGTTGACTCCAACGGCTCCTATTATATCGTGGTGCCCATCGGTCCTTCTGGCATCGCCTTTCTGGGGGATGCCGGCAAATTCGTCTCCCTGGGCAGTAAACGCATCAGCAGCCTGTCCGATGATGGGACGGTCAGCGCCACGGTGTCCTTTGCCAACCACGAAGGTCCGGTCACGCTGCATGGCTACGCCCCATCGCAGCCCATTTTGACCTCTACAAACGGCACTATCAGCGTCGTTTCCTATGATCCGATCCTGCACAGCTTCAGCTTCACGGTATCCGCCGGAAAGAACAACAGCGCGAACATCAATTTGAGTCTGTAGGCTCGCCAGGAACAAGCCGCGAAGAGGAGAAGAAGGAGATACCCTGGCCCTGCGGTTCGCAGCGCCAGGGTATCTCCTTCTTCTCCTCTTCGGGACTCAGCAGGCACGCGCTTTCCCGGCGCGGCTCAGCTGCGCTCCATTACGCGGCCAGGCTGGAGAAAGCAGCGGAGGCGGCGTTCGTGAGCGAAATTTTTGACCAGCCGGGCAACTGTACAGATGTACCGGCAGGCAGGTTGCGCACGACCTGGGATGTGCCGGCATCCAGGTTATCGTAGACCAGGCTACTGGTGCCATTGGCGGAAAGCGCGCTGAGCAGCAGACCGTGACCGTTAGGCGCCAGCGTGATGTTTTGATCGCAAACTTTAATCACGCCGACCAGATCGGGCAACGGGCAGAGCGACACCGCGCCCGGCGCGGCATCGGCCATGATCACTTGCGCGGTTGCCGAGGGTGTGGTCCCCAGCTTGAGCACCTGAAACTTGCTGCTCACTTCATCCAGCACCATCAGCGCGTGATCGGCGGTGTAGCCAATCGGGATACCGCTGCCTTTGCGCAGAAGGCGCAGATTGCTGCCATCGCTATCGACGGCGTAAATCCCCTGCACGCTGGCAGACCCGCGCCTGGCGTAGAAGACGGTCGAACCATCGGTGCTGAGCCAGAAGCGTGTACCAGGTAATGGCTCGGTGACACGTTGCGGCGTGGGGTGGGCCTGGCTGAGGTCAGCGCGGTAGAGGGCAGAGGTATTCAGACTCTCCACCTGAGTAAAGTAGAGGAATGGCTGATGGTAGAAAGACAGACGCCCGGTCTGCAAGGACCATGTGTGTTGCAAGGCGCCAGTGGTGGCATCCATTTCCCACACCACCTGCCCTTCCAGGCTTTGCACCAGAAGATGCGTGGTATCCATCCAGATGGCATTCCCGCCCTGCTTAGCGGAAACGTGATAGAAAGGATGGACCTTCACG
>DASZXF010000596.1:0-1813 GCA_035546055.1 Ktedonobacteraceae bacterium | reverse complement strand
AGCCTGAAATTATTGAGCCTCTTACCCAAAGCACCGCCAGCTATACTGAACTGGCGCCGGGCAAATTATAGCACAGACCCGCCAGAAACGAGAGTCCTGGCTTTCACCTGCGTTCTGTTTACATTCAGTTCATAAAAATGTGGTATTCTCTGGCTGATTGGGAGAAGCCAGAACATGAGTTGAGAAAGGGTGCGCGCGTGATGAGCACTATTTTGATTGTGGATGACGATCCTCATTTGAGAGAATTATCAGGCATCTTTTTGCAGCGGGAGGGCTTCGCGGTTTCCACAGCTGCCAATGGCAGAGAGGCTCTTGCCTTGCTGGAAACCTGCAAGATTGACCTGGTGATTCTTGATATTATGATGCCGCAGATGGACGGCTGGGAGATGTGCCGCCAGTTGCGCACCTGGCACGATCTCCCCGTTCTCATGCTCACGGCCAAAGGCGAGACCAGTCAGAAGCTCAAAGGCTTTCAGGTGGGTGCGGACGATTATCTGGTCAAGCCCTTTGAGCCACTGGAACTGGTCGCCAGGGTCAAAGCTCTTTTGAAGCGCTACCGCATTGCTACCTCGCAGCGTGTCCAGGCGGGCGATTTGCAGATGGATCGCAAGACCTTCGAGATCACTGTGCGCGGCGAACGCCTGACTCTACCGCTGAAGGAGTTCGAACTGCTTTTCAAGCTGGCTGGCGCTCCGGGGAGAACCTTTTCCCGTGATCAGTTGATCGAGGATATCTGGGGCTACGACTTTGCCGGCAATGAACGCACCCTGGATGTACATATCAATCGGCTGCGCGAGCGTTTCCCCGAAACTCGCCATACGTTCAGAATCAGAACCATTCGCGGACTGGGCTACCGTCTGGAGACGGATGTATGAAGCCGGGTCTTCTTCTGCGCCTCGTTGCGGGAATTGCCTTCCTGCTGCTACTGCTCACCGGCGCGTGGATTGGCGTTTTTTTCCTCACGGCCTGGCTGTATCGCACTACTGGCACCACACCACCGGCCTTTCTGGCGCAGACGATCAACTCGCTGCTTGGTCTGCTGCTCGTGACCTGCTTCATCATCCTGATCAATGTCCTGGGCAGCATGAGGCCAGGAGCAAAGCGCAAGCGCCTGGAGACCTTTGCGCCGATTGTCGATGCACTGGAACAGATCGCCAGGGGAGATTTTCAGGTCAGGCTCAATCCTCCTGCGGACATGAATATCATCGCGCGCGAACTGACGAACAGCGTCAATCTGATGGCCAGTGAGCTAAGTCAGATGGAACACCTGCGGCAAGAGTTTATCTCCAACGTCTCGCACGATATCCAATCCCCCCTGACTTCTATGCGCGGTTTCGCCAGAGCATTGTACGACGAGAGCCTGAGCAGCGAAACCAGGCGCCATTACCTGAATGTGATTGAAACCGAGATCACACGCATGTCCAGAATGACCGATAACATGCTCAGACTGGTTTCGCTCGAAGCCGAGCATATGAGAATTGTCCGCCAGCCGTACCGCCTGGATAAGCAGATCAGAGCACTGATCCTGGCCTGCGAGCCGCAATGGACCGACAAAGCCCTCGATATGGATGTGGCGTTGCCAGAAATCACTATCAGCGCCGATGAAGACCTGCTCGCCCTGGTCTGGAGCAATCTGCTTCATAACAGCATCAAATTTACGCCCGCCGGCGGCCAGGTGCGCGTGGAACTCCAGCAACGCGACAGCCAGATTCTCTGCCACGTCATCGACACAGGCCCGGGCATTCCCGTCGAGGCCCAGGCACATATCTTCGAGCGCTTTTACAAGGCGGACCAGGCGCGGGAACGCGCAAAC
>DASZXF010000595.1:0-1990 GCA_035546055.1 Ktedonobacteraceae bacterium | reverse complement strand
GTCCCCTGGTTGCCGATGGTGCTCCGCTTCCAGACGAGCGGAATCCAGGCTGACCGCCTGGATAGCCGTCGCCAGGTCTTCTGTCTTGCCCAGCGTGCCCGCTTCCATTTCGGCCAGCATCTCACGGGCAACCTGGTTGGAAAAATCGCCTTCGTCGGCCTCTTCGTCAAAGCCCATGGCCACCAGACCTTCAGTGGCAATATGGCCTTCGGTCAGCAGACTGGCCAGCACCTTGCGAGCCATATGCAGCAAGAGGCGCAAGGAAAGCGCTTCTTCGTAGGTGAAGACCACCACCTCCACATCCTGCGTCTGCCCTGGCCGGCGCGAACGTTTGGACGACTGGCGAAAATCGGTCACTTTGTCCGGGAAGCTCTTATACACGATGCGGGTATAGGCCAGCAGATCCAGGCCGACCTTCACCAGGGCCGGGTTACAGACGAGCACATCGACCCCGCTCTCTTCAGCGCGTTTGAGCCAGGCTTCGCGATCCATGCTCCGTTTGGTCGAAGTTGAACGCAGGATCGCCACCTTGAGGCGCCGCCCACCACGACCACGCACATAGCGCTCCAACAGGGTTTTGATGCGGTCCTGCTCATCGTACTCGCCGGTATGCTCGGTGTAGACCAGCACCCGATGCCCTTTCAGGTGCTGTTCCTGGACATACTGGATGAGCGCCGCCTCAATTGGCCAGACCGTTTCTTCGGGGAGCGCCTCAAACACGCCCAGCAGCACGCCGTGTTTCGTGGCGCACACGTGCCGCCGCCAGGGCAGATCTCCCACCGTCATGAGCGCGTGATACCAGGGCGATAGCCCGGAATTGTCGCCCTCGCGCAGGAGTCCTCGCATCTTCTGCGTGATCTCGCCCTGAAACACCTGATAGGCCTGCCGCAGGGTGTCGCCCATTTTAACCAGGCGAATATCCTCCGTATAACCGACCAGGTTTTCTACCACATCGGAAAGCTCAGTCAGCGAGGAGACGCGCGCCACGCGTCCCATGCCGGTCGCGTTGAAACCAGGGATCTCCCTGGTGACTGGCATGCCAGGGGAAATCTCGCGCTTGCTCTCCGACCCCTTGCCCGCTGGTGGCGTCTCATACCGACTCTTGGTAGTCGTCTGCATCTTGCCATGCAGACGCACCCAGCGCATGGTATCATGATAGCTAAATTCCGCGCGTACCGAGGCCATCAGGGTGTAGTACAGGCGGAAGAGGCTGCTTGCATAGCCATTGGAGAGTGTGCCGGTCAGCCCCAGCATCCGGCTACAGGCGCTGGCCAGCGCCTCACGCGCCCGGGACAACGCCGTCTTATCCGCGCCCTCATGCATCTCATCAGCGATGAGCTGACCAAAGAAGCCAGGATAGCGGTCATTGATCAACTTGGCCAGGGCATAGCGCCGACGCCAGGTGGCAGTAACGCAGGGTGGCGAGTGCCTGGCGTCTGGCAGCGGCAAGGGCTCCACCTGGCGGGCGCTCACCCATTGCACCAGTTCATAGCCAGGTGCGTTGACCGGTTCGACGCTGCGCACCACGCGCCTGGCGGGCCTGGCCTCCTGCACCGAGTAGGGATGGTAGGTTTTGGGCTGCTTGGCTACATACTGCCAGAGCGGCTCCCCGCACTCGGTACAGAGGTGAGGAACCCGGTAGTCTTTTTTTCCGCGCAGCGCCGTTTCGGTGAGGTACAGTGTGGTCGATTCGCGCATCTCAGCCTCATACGCTGGTGTGCGAAACGCATGGTGCCGCCACTCGTCTGAGGCTGCCTCTACGTCCGCCCGCAACTGCCGATAGGTGTCATCACTGGCTGTCAGTTGTGCCAGGAGCGCCTCAATGCGCTGTTCGCACGCCAGTTGGAGGTCGCGAAAACGGCGATCCTGTTGAATGAGCAGTGAGCAGTAATCAGCATCCCGCACGGGCAATTCCAACACCCACTGCGCCAGGCGCTGTCGGCAAGCCTTCACCCGCGTACCATCTTCGGCCTGTTCCGCCTGGAGACAC
>DASZXF010000594.1:0-8965 GCA_035546055.1 Ktedonobacteraceae bacterium | reverse complement strand
GCGCTCGGCGCAAGTCTGTTCTGGCTGATCGTTCAACCTCCCTGGAACATTCCGGCCAGCACATGGAACCCCCATACCTTTTTACTCATCGTGATGGTCGGGATCGTGGGCATGGCTCTGCCTTTCTCACTGGAACTGGCTGGCCTGCGCCTGGTCGACGCTACGCGCGCCGGCATCGCCGCTATGTTTGAATTGCCCGCCTCCGCGCTCATCGCTTTCTTCTGGCTCAAGCAAAGTCTCGATCTCTGGCAACTTCTCGGCTGTGTCCTGGTGCTGGTTGGCATTACGATTGTCCAGTTAGAGAAACCCGGGAAACAGGAAACGCCGAGCACAAAGACTAAAAACACTGCCTGAGTGCTTTTGTCAGAACTCAAACGCCGCCCTGGCAGAAGATGTTGCTCCTTCTCGCCAGACACGCCCCCATTCATGGCGGTATATGTTTCGCCTCCGGGCACGCGCATTTGAACGACGCTGGAGGAGGCCATAGCGAGATGATGCCCTGGAGAGAAAGAGAGCGCACTTGCATCCTCAACAGCCGGGAGGTATCATGGGGCCGGAGGACAAACGAAACTCATGCGTATACGCACTTATCGGCCAGGGGATATTCCCCTCCTGGTGCAGGTTCAACAGCAGGCGGCTGCTGTCGATGGCCTGAAAATGCTCGACGAGGCCGATTTCGCCAGTCTGCTCGCTCACGCGCTGACGCGGCGGGGCTACACTGTTTTTTTGCTGACCGACGACGACGATGAATTAAATACCTGGGGACAGGGCGAAACGCTGGAGGGCGTCGAGGGCGAGGTCATTGGCTATACAATTTTGCAATTAAGCCAGAATGAAGAAGCGTATCACTTCTACTGTCATGGGACGATTCTGCCGGAACATCGCGGGCGCGGGGCCGGACATGGCCTGGTGCTCTGCGCGCTCAATCACGCGCGCCTGCAAGCCCTGGATTTCATTGCCCAGGCCCGCCAGCAGGGCATACCCATTTACTTCGAGGTGCCTCTCCTGGCCAACGACGGCGGCTCCGCACGCCTGGCCAGCGACTTTGAAATGGACAATACTGGTATTCACCCCCAGGATCACCTGCTGCTCTATCGCCTTGAATTGTAAAATGCGACGGCGGCAGGTGTGTATCCAGGCATTTTTCCGGGCGCGGTGGGCTATGTGTGCCGGATCGACGCGCTTGCGTGTATAGCTGGATCGGCGGCTGCCAGCTTCCTCTACCTGGTTCCTCCGCTGACAGCCGTGATGGCCTGGTTCTGGCCGGGTGAAGCGCAGACGCCGCTGGCTGTCGGCGGTGGGATACTGGTCCTCGCGGGAGTAATCCTGGCGCATACGCGAGGACGCAAACCGGCCAACTAGTCGGCGAAGGTCAGGCGCCGGCGTCCCCAGGCTATGGCTCCGGGCGAGGAGCCGTGAAGAATTTCGACTTCGCGTCCGCTTTCCCGGCTGTAACGCTCGGCGAGTTGCTTGATGCGCTCACCGGCTCCACGCCTGGCCAGCACCGCGACGGTACCGCCGCTGCCACCGCCGGTAATTTTCGCTCCATAAAGTCCCGCCGCCGGACCGGCCTCGCGCACGAGTTCAACCAGGCGGTCGGTGCCGCTTGAACCCAGACCGCAGGCGCTATAGCTGGCATGCGACTGATACATTAGCTCGCCGAGCAGTTGCATTTGCTCTGGACTGACCGGACGCTGCGCCAGCAGCGCGCGGAAGAGTTGGACGCGATGATGCTCATAAATGGGATGGGCGGTGGGCTGACGCACGGCGTACTCCTGCTGCGGATTAATATGGGTAACGCTGTCGGTAAAACCGCCGTACTGCTCCAGGAAAGCCGCGCCGGTCAGCCGCTCAGGCAGATGCTGACGGTAGACGCTTTCCCAGAGTGAGGGGGGAATGTTGGCCAGGTAACCCTGCCAGTGCGCGTCGTGAATCATGACGCGACCGGGCGTGAGTTGCGTCAGGGGTAGACTGGCCAGTTCAGCGATGATGCGATAGCCCATAAAGGCGCCGACGCGCACAGAGCCGTAATCGGCACCGGTGACAGCGTGGCGCACTCCCGAGTCGATGCCCCAGACTTCGATTTCTGACGGTAAAGCGACGCTGGTCTGCACTTCGGCGGGCTGGCAGAGCAGGGCCAGCAGACTGTTCTGCACGCCACAGGCGGAGGTCATCTGGTCCATGACGCCGCAGGGCGCGCCGACGATCAGATTTTCGACCTGCTGGCAGAAAAGCGCCAGTTCGCGCCCGTCCAGTTCCAGGTTGAACAGTCCGGCTACGGCCTGCATACTGGCAACTTCGATAGCGGCTGATGAACTGACGCCTTTGCCAACCGGCACTTCAGAGTAAATAAAAAAGCGCAGGCCGCGCTCAAGCAGAAGACCTCGCTCATGCTGCAAGAGGATCAGCACCCCCGCGACGTAGGCCACCCAGGCGCTTTCAGAGGTCGCGGTCAGCAAGGCGTGAGCCGCGTCATACTCCAGTGAACGCTGATCTGTGCGCAGCGCGGACAGGGGCAGGGAGACCAGGGGCGTGCCGGAACTGCTGTCTATACTGGTACTGAGCAGGGTAATTTCTGGCTCGTCAGTGGTCTGAACAGCAACCCAGGTGGCGACCTGCAAGGGCAGTTCCAGCACCAGCGAACCCGAATAATCGGCGATACCGCCCATCAGATCCAGGCGCCCCGGCGCGCGTCCCACAGAGAGCGGGCGCCCCGGCGTGAAAAAGTCCTGCTGCTCGTTGAGCGCGCTCAGAAAGCGCTGCGTATCGGGCAACGGTTGGGGTGATTGCGCGAAATGCCACATCTCCTATGGAACCCTTTCTACCGCTTGAGGCCGGGCAGCCGGTGTACTGGCCGTTTCGATGAAGCCATGCTGACGCAAGAGGTCGCGCAAAACCGGGGCGACCTGGTCGTAAATGTACTGATTGGCGCAGCCCAGCCAGCTGATACCGGTCTCGACATCCAGGGGAGCCGCCAGGCGTCCGCCAAGCACATCGGTGACGCTTAAACCGGCCTCGCGCGCGATCAGTTCGGTGCAGAGATCGTAGGGATGGCAGTTCAGACCCAGCGCGCGCCCCGTCTTGCGGGCGCGCTCATCGGCCAGGGCGCGCAAATCAGCCTGCCAGCGATCATGGCCGCTGAGCAGTTCGGCGAGCTGGCCACCAGTACAAATGTATTGATCTTCAAAGCACTGGGCCTCACCCGCCTGCACCGGTCCCAGCAGAACCGCAACCAGCGCGTCGTCAATGGCGGCCATCTCGGCTCGTCCACCGGGCACAAAACGCGCGAGATTGCCGAAGCCGTGGGCGATGGTCCGAGCACGCGAGGGATGCGGCTGCAAGGGTTCGCGCTCCCCTGAGAGACGATTCAGGCGCTCGCCGCCCACGCCCCGACCGGCGATGGTCCAGAAGCAATCGCAGAGATGCTGTTTGAGCAAAGGAATTTCCGTCTGCACGGCCAGTTCGATATCGGCCAGCGAGGTCCGCGCGCCGCGATTGGGCGCGACGCCGGTGAGAATCCAGGCCGGGCGCTTCTGATAGACAATGCCGCGCGTTCCGTCAATAGGATCAATGATGATGCGTAATTCGGCCTCTTCGGCGGTGATACCTGCCGGGAAGAGACGCATCCCGTCGGCGCCCAGACCTTCCGCGATGAGAACAAAGGAGCGTTCGCGTCCCAGGGCCGTGAATTCTTCCACCAGCACCTCTTCGGAGATGCGATCAAGCGCGAAAATGGTATCTCCGGCCTGCTGCGCCACCACGGCGGAGAGTTGTTCGATTGCCTGCTGCTCGCAACTGGCTATCACACGAGCGCGAATGGACTCGTGGATGGCACGCAGGCGCGTCAGCAGTTCATCGGCGTGCTGTATCATGGTTCTCCTCTCGATAGTGGCTGGTTGAAACGGCCAGCAGTTCCGCCGCTTTCAGTTCCGGCGAGGTGTCGCTGATAAAGTTTCCTCCCCCTATTTCGGGACCGGCCAGGTATTTCAGAACGTTGGGACGCCGCAGCGGTGGATGAAAGGCGAAAAAGCTATGATAGGCGCGATAATCTCCGCCATCGCTCGGCGCCTGGTGCAGGGCCATGACGTAGGGAAAGGACATGCGCCAGAGATTGTCAAAACGCACTGTGATGTCCTTCAGACCGCGCGCCAGTGCCTCTACTTCCTCTTCATTCAGCGCAAAGATGTGCGGTACGCGGCGTTTGGGAGCCAGGTAGACCTCATAGGCGTAGCGCGCGAAATAGGGCACAAAAGCGATTACATGCTCATCTTCATAGAGAATCCGCCGCCCATCGGCCTGCTCAGCCGCGATAATATCCGCGAAAAGCGTCCGCCCATGCTCGTTCAGGTGTTTCTGGGAAGCGATCAGCTCCTGCTCAATGGTTTTAAAGACAAAATTGGTAGCGTAAATCTGGCCGTGCGGGTGAGGATTGGAAACACCCACCACCTCGCCCTTGTTTTCAAAACACAGCACATAGCGCACTTCTGGCCGCGCGCCGAGTTCCCGCGTTTGCTCCTGCCAGACGCGCACAATCTCCACAATGGCTTTACGCGGCATCTCAGCCACGGTCAGGCTGTGGTTGGGACTGTAGCAGATCACCCGCGCCAGCCCGTTCGCGCGCCGCACTTTATAAGGCACCGGCGGCAGCGCCAGTTCTTCCGGGGCATCGGGTCCAACACAGGGATGGTCGTTATTGAAAACGTATACCCCCTCATAGCACGGATTGGCCACACCCCCGACTCGCTCATTGCCGGGACAAAGATAACAGTTCGCGGCATAGTCGGGCGCAGGCGTGTCCTGCGCTCCGACTGTCGCTCCGCTCCAGGGACGATTCTGGCGGTGTGCCGCGACTACCACCCATTCCTCGCGCAAAGGATGCCAGCGTTCCTCCCACAAACCAGTGACATGAGACGAAGCAATGCTCATAGATGTTTATTCTTCCTTAAAACCGTTGGGATGCGTGCTATGCCAGCGCCAGGCGGTCTCCAGAATAGTCTGCAAACCATATTTTGCCTTCCAGCCCAGCTCACGCTCGGACTTGCTACAATCGGCCCAGACCGCCGCCGGGTCGCCCGGACGACGCGCCTCGTACCTGACCTTGAAATCAACCCCGCTGATGCGCCTGGTTTCGTCGATCACCTCCTGCACACTGTACCCTGTGCCGGTGCCCAGGTTATAGGCTGTGCTGCGATCCTCTTTGACCAGTTGCTCCAGCGCCTTCACATGCGCCTCGGCCAGGTCTACCACGTGGATATAATCGCGAATAGCGGTGCCATCGCGGGTCGGGTAATCGGTGCCAAAGACAGAGATCGACTCCCTGACTCCCAGCGCGGCCTTCATGACCAGCGGAATCAGGTTTTGCGTGCGATCCCAGTTTTCGCCCAGACTATTGTCCAGCGCAGCCCCCGAAGCATTGAAATAGCGCAACGAACTGGAGCGCAAACCCCTGGTCACGTCGTACCATTTCAGGATCGTCTCGCCCATCAGCTTTGTCTCACCATACACGCTCTCAGGCGCCTTCGGCGCATCCTCGGCCACCGGCAACTGTCTGGGCGTGCCGAAAATCGAGCAGCTTGACGAGAAGACCATCGTCCGCGCGTCATGCCGCACCATCGTATCCAGCAGCGTGACCAGCCCGCCCACATTCGTGCGAAAGTATTTCGTCGGCTCCTGCATCGACTCGCCCGGAGCCTTGTACGCAGCAAAATTGACCACAGCCGCAGGCTTCTCCTGCGCAAAGAGACGGTCCAGCAGAGCCTCATCAGTAATGCTCCCCTGCCAGAACGCTACATTGTTGATAGCCTGCTTGCTTCCCAGTTCCAATGTATCAAGCACAACGACCTCGTGGCCGCTTTCAAGCAGGGCGCGCACCGTATGCGAACCGATATACCCGGCACCGCCTGCAACCAGAACCTTCATCTTTCTTTCCTTCCTGCAAGAGAGAAATCCTTCCCTCACTCTCAGTATAATGCACAAATCGCGCAAAGTCAATGCGCGAACGTGCAATTTCCATCTTTTTTTCTGCGCAACCGCAGCCCGACCATGACACGCAAATACACCAGAAAAAAAGCTCTGGTGTATTTCATCGTCTGGCCCTGTTCTTTGCTGCGGCAATGCTAGCATTGTAGCAAATTTGAGGGTGGTATAACAAAAAAGCGGGAAAAGTGTTTCTGCTCTGCCCTATCTGGGAGTGGCCTCGGTTTCGGCTGGTTGACAGATCTCGATGCCGAGTTCTTTGAATCTGGCCAGCATGTCTGGCGCGGCTTCGCGGTCGGTGACGAGGGTCTGAACGGCGGTGGCCGGCGCGATGGCGTGGAGGACGACTTTGCCCAGCTTGGTGTGATCGGCGAGCACGATGGTGCGCAGGGCGTGCTCGATGGTCAGGCGATGGGTGAGCGCCTCTAGCTGATTGGGGCCGGTCAAACCATGTTCGGGACTGAGGCCGGTGACGCCGACAAAGGCTTTGGAGATGTACATTTGCTTGAGGCTCTGTTCGGCCAGTGGTCCCACCAGGGCGAAGAAGTCGGGCAAGATGAGGCCACCAATCAGAGTCAGGGTGATATTTTTGAGGCCGTTGAGTTCCATGGCGATGTTGAGAGCGTTGGTCACCACGGTCAAAGGCTGGAGCTGAGACTGGCGAATGGCCCGCGCGAGATGAGTGGTGGTCGTGCCCGGCGAGAGGGCGATGGTGTCGCCCGGCTGAATCATGCTCAGGGCTACCCGCGCGATCTGCGCCTTCTCCTCGTTCTGCTGGCGCATGTTCTCCTGAAAGGTCAGATCGTAGGCATAGGCGCTATACGCCAGCGCGTCGACAGGCAAGGCGCCGCCATGCACACGCCGCAGCAGATTCTGCTGCTCCAGGCGCTCCAGATCCCGCCTGATGGTCGAACTGTTGACCTGTAACTGCTGGCTCAATTGCTCGGCATCAATGCGACCGTGGAGAGAAAGTTCCTGCAATATGTACTCCGCGCGCTTCGCTGCGTTGGTGGACATGGCGCTCCTCTTGTGGATCAGTAGTGGTAGCGTCATTATATGGTTTTACCTCCAGGAAGTCAAGCGCTCTTCCCTGTCCACCGGTCCTGAAATGTTGCCTTTAGAGGACAAAATTTGTATAATACAATTCGCTTTCTACTAGCAAATTTTGGATAGTTTGCGATTGTATTGGTAGCCGGGCGTCGTCTCTTCCTCTGCAGTATCCAGGTCGAGAGGAAGAGAGATGAGTAGACCACCAGACGCGGATGAGACGGAGGATATCGCATGGGAAAAAAGTTTGCTGATGTTATCGTGGCCGGCCATATTTGCCTGGACATTTTACCGGACTTTACCCGGCACACATCCGGCAGTGATATGTTGATACCCGGAAAGCTGACGGCCATTGGACCGGCAACCCTGGCTATAGGCGGAGCTGTGGCCAATGCCGGCCTGGCTCTGCATCGACTGGGGGTCGCGACTCACCTGGTTGGCAAGGTGGGTGATGATCACCTGGGACGGCTGATTCTGCACATCCTGCGCGAATCCGAGCCAGCGCTGGCGGAAGAGATGCTGGTCACCCGGGAGGCGAGCACTTCGTACTCCATTGTGGTGAGCCTGCCATCGGTGGATCGGGTCTTCTTTCACCACACGGGCGCCAACGATGTCTTCCGCCCAACTGACCTCCATCCCGAACATTTTCGCGATGCTCGCCTGTTTCACGTGGGCTATCCACCGCTGCTGCGCGAGATGTACGCCGATGGCGGGCAGACCTTCGCGGCGCTTCTGCGCGAACTGAAAGCCTACGGCCTGGCTACTTCCCTGGACATGGCTCAGCCCGATCCACGCTCCGAGGCCGGGCTGATCAACTGGAATGACTGGCTGAGCAGGGTTTTACCCCAGGTCGATATCTTTTTTCCGACCAGCGATGAGATTCTGGATATGCTGGGATATACGCGCGATGGCGCCTATCCTCCGCTGAGCGGCGAATTGCTCTCCGAATTAGCCGAGCGCTTGCTGGCGAAAGGTCCGGCCATTGTAGCGCTCAAGCTGGGCAGCGACGGTCTGTATATGCGCACCACTGGCGAACTGCGCCGCCTGGCGGCACTGGGCAAATGCGCGCCCTCCGATCTACGAGCCTGGCAGGACCGCGAGCTGCTGGTGCCGTGCTTCCAGGTGGCGGTGGCCGGCACGACCGGGGCTGGCGACTGCACCATTGCCGGTTTCCTGGCCAGATTCCTCCAGCAGTGCCCGCCGGAGGAAGTGATGACCGGCGCGGTGGCGGTGGGTGCCTGTAGCGTCGAGACGCTGGACGCGACCAGCGGTGTCCCGAACTGGCCCACGGTGCAGGCCCGCATTGAGAACGACTGGCCACGTCTGCCTCTGTCGTTTGAGCTGCCAGACTGGCGCTATGATCCGACTACAGCGACCTGGTACGGTCCCCATGACCAGCCCTGCTGAGGGACACCGGACAATCAGCCGCCCGTTAACGCCGCCGCGCAGGAGCAATCTCCATCGAAGGCGTCCGCTGCTCGCTTCTTATGCCTCTCCGGGCTGCTCGCTCAACAGTTGCCTGATATCTGGCATGGAGGACACAAGCTCAGGATAGCCCATCTCGTTAGCCAGAGCCGTGGCCCGTTGAGTATGCAGACGGGCTTGCTCCTCGTCTCCTCTGGCGAGATAGATCATTCTGAGCAAGAGATGATCAAAAGGCTGATAAAGCCGGAAGCCAGTTTCCTCGTATGAAGAACTGGCGGAGTTGCTCTCCACCTGGCTAAAACAGGCAACATACGCGCAACAAGAAACGGTTTCGCTGACCACCCTGGTACGCGTGCTTAGCTGGGCCATCTTCGGCAGCGCCATCGAATGGAGCCAGGACGAGCAAGCCGTATCCCTGGAGCGCATGACCGACGAAACCCTGCGGATCATCATGGAAGGCATGATGCGCCTGGCCCCATCCATTACTCCCGAGTAGTCCTCCATCTTGACACTCATC
>DASZXF010000593.1:0-2380 GCA_035546055.1 Ktedonobacteraceae bacterium | reverse complement strand
GCTCTATCTGGTGAATCAGAAGCGGCTCATGGGGCGCTACACCAATCGTCTCTTTTATAATCTCGCGTCCTATACCCTGGCTATCCTCATCAGTGGACTGGCCGTTTTTTACCTGTTGAACCAGCTTCTCGGCTTCTTTGGCCTCCATGTGCTTTCATAAACCGGGCGTGCGGTCCACAGCACAGCGGGAAACAGAAGCCTTTTCTGTCACGCCTTGAACACGACCATCTTTCGCTGTTTGCCAGGAAATCAGGCGTCCGGCGTGCGCAGTATGTGGCTATTCTCTTGCTGCGTATGCCGGGCGCCAATCTGCGCTTCTCTCTTCTGCTGGCAGATCCTGGGGAGAGGGCGCTGGTTTAAATTCTGCGTCCGGCGTTTTTCCAGTATGGCTCGCGGATCAGGGTTTTGAGCAATTTGCCGGCGGGATTGCGCGGAAGTTCGGTCACAAAGTCGAAAGAACGCGGCTTTTTGTAGTCGGCCAGGCGTTCGCTACAGAAGGCGGTCAATTCCTCGGCGCTGGCGCTGGCCCCTGGTCGTAATTCCACCACCGCCTTGACCGACTCCCCCCAGAACTCGTCGGGGACGCCGATCACCGCGACATCCAGCACAGCGGGATGGGCGCTCAGCGCAGCCTCAATCTCAGCCGGGTAAATATTGACGCCGCCAGAAATAATCATATCGGTCTTGCGGTCGCAGATGTAGTAATAGCCCTCTTCATCGCGGTAAGCCACATCTCCCACGGAGAAGTAGCCATCCCTGGTACTGCTGGCCGTGGCCTCCGGTTTATTGTAGTACTCGGCCAGCCAGTCATTGCGCGACCACATCTCGCCCGGTACATTCACCGGCACCTCATTGCCTGCCGCGTCGAGCAGACGAATACTCTGGCCGGGTCCGACCTTGCCGCAGGAGCCGGGTTTGCGCAACTGGTCTTCGGGTCTGAGCAGAGTCACAATCGCGGTTTCAGTGGCGCCATAAAATTCCCACAGATGCTCGCCGAAGCGCTCAGTGGCCCGCACCTTGAGCGCATACGGGCAGGGAGCACCGCCGAGAATGATCGAACGCAGCGAACTTATGTCGTAGCGTTTAAAAACCTCCTCTGGCAAATCGCACAGACGCTGGAGCAGCACAGGTGGCAGAAACGTCGTAGTGACATGGTAACGCTCGATCAAACGCAGTGCCTCTTCGGCGTCGAATTTTGGCTGAATCACTACGCTCGCGCCGGGCAGCATATGCAGCGAGACGAAAAAGCTGGGAGCGCTATGGTAGTAAGGTCCGGCCAGCAGGTGGACATCCTGTTCGCCCAGCTCAAACGCCTGAATAATCTGCACAATATCCGTCGAGGGCACCGCCTTCGAGCGGTACGCTCCCTTTGGCTTACCAGTCGTCCCGGAGGTATAACTCATAGTTGAGCCCAGACCTCCCTCACCCTTCACAATCTCCTCACTGGCCTGCGCCAGCAGTTCCTCGTAGCTCAGCCAGCCAGCCGGCGCGTCATCGCCGATGGCGATCCAGGAAATTTGCCGCTCCACCTCCGCGCGGGCCTGGTCAGCGATGGGGACCAATCCTGGTCCGACCAGGACCGCGCTGGCCTGACAGTCGTTGACAATATAGGCCAGTTCCCCTGGACGCAGACGATAATTGGTCAGCACCGAAATAGCGGAGATTTTGGACAGACCTCCTACAATCTCCATCAACTCGATAGAATTGTAGGCCATGACCACCACGCGATCATTGGCCTGCACGCCCAGAGCGCCTAACGCATTGCCCACTCGCCTGGCACGCGCATTGTACTCGGCGAAGGTCAGTGTACGCTCACCGCAGGCCAGAGCCAGCTTATCGGGCCGCGTGAGAGCATGTCCATCCAGATAATGAGGAGGTTGAGGAGTTGTCCCTGTGGGATTCTCAGAAGTAGTCATAGCGCCTTCTTCCTATGCACAGCACTGTGATATTACCAATCTGGTAAAATAGAATTCGCTCGGATACCAGCATTATACCATACTCCTCAGTTGCCATTCCCCTCACATGGCTCTAAAAGCCCGTTCAGCGGATTGTAAGCCCCCTCTTGGTTTTTTCCTGCTTGGGAAAGGTTTCAAGGACTAAGACTGGTTTGTGCATAAAAGTGCTTTCGTTTGTTCGGTAGTGAACGCTCTTGACCGGCGCAAATGCTATCAAAATTGCTGTCAATTTTGACGCCCAGGAAAAGCTTCTAAAGCACTTTCTTAGGACTCAAAAAGAAAAGGGCTGCCTTGCAAGAAGTATATCCCGCTTTTGTCGTGTTGCCGACGCGAGGACATTTTATACAGGTTTCAAACCAGAAGAGAAAAAGAGCCAGATTGAGATGACCCTATTATCTGCACATTTCCGGTTACATGGCATTGGG
>DASZXF010000592.1:0-1870 GCA_035546055.1 Ktedonobacteraceae bacterium | reverse complement strand
GGCGCGCAGGACGGGCGCGGCGGAGCACTGAGCGCGCAGGATGGTCATGTGCTCTGGACCTTTCAAACGCACGCTCCAACAGGCGGGAGTATTGAGGCCATCTACCCCACGCCAGCAGTGGCGAATGGAGTCGTCTACATGGGAGTGACAACGAATGGCCCTGACCAGCATGGCAACTTCCTGATCGCTCTCAGCGCCAGTCGCGGCAAAGTTATCTGGCAAAAGCCTCTCCCTGCTTATATGGGCAATCAACTACTGCTGGATAACGGGATCATCTACACTGGCACAGTCGATAGCACGCTCCACGCCTTCAAAGCCAGCGACGGCTCTGAAATCTGGCACACTACCCTGGGCTCTCCGCCCAGCTTCTCCAGCGGATCAGATACACTCTTGCTCGCCGCTTAAACTGCGCTCAATACACTCATCCGCAGCAATCTGGAGCCTCAGGCTGCTTCGAAAGACCCCGCAACGGGGCGCTTGCCTCCGCTGCGGGTTCTTTCACACAAAGCTTAGAGAATTCGCAAACTGGCCGATGCGGCTATCGTCTCATTGTAGCTACGCGCTCGTTGGAAACTGATCCTTACTCCTCCACAACCGCCTCTTCCACCACCTCTTCCTGCTGCTCAACCCGGCGCTTGCGATTCTGCCGCACCACGAAGACAACCGGCACAATCACAATCGCGGCCACCAGAATATAGGCCGCGATGGTCGCCACAGTGTCAATCACCGAGGCCTGCCGGGGCGTATTGCCAAGCGCGGGCGGGTAGACGCCAGTGATAATAAAATTGGGACTGCCGCCAACATGAAAGGTCTGAATCAGTTCCTTGCCAGGGATATCCAGCATGGCGACCTGGCCATTGTCGAGAGCGACAAAGCCGTACTGGCCATCGCTGGTAATAGCCACCGATTGAGGAGCCGCAGCGAAGGTATAGGCAAAAGTCGGTTCATGAGGCGCCACCGTCGCCAGGAAGCCCGGCGGCTTGATCTGATCAACCTGCTTATGCAGCAGATCGGGAAGATAGACCTCGCCAGTGTTTTCATTGAAATCCATCGGACCAAACTGGCCACCACTGAGCAGCAGCATCACCTGATGAGGATCGCTCAGACCAATGGCGTAAAGGCTGCCCTCCTGCGTGGTGGCATATACCCACATGCCGCTGGGCGCGGAGAGATAGCCCGCATGGCCGGGCAACGTAACCGTCGCCAGCACCTGGCGCGTCTTCGTATCCACCACGCTCACATTCGTCCCATGCGAAACCCACAATTGATTATTCTGCGTACTGGAAGCCAGATTCACCACCGCCAGCCCGTAAACCGGCGCACCGATCTGGAATGTATGCAGAACCGCGCAATTCGATATATCAATTTCACTGATGCTGGCCGACCCGTTGCCCGCGACAAACAGCGAATTGGTCTGAGGATCAAATGAGAGCAGCGACGGCTTCCCCGGTACATGAGCAGTGCAGACCACGCTCCCGTCTTTCGCCGCCAGGATCGAAAATTGATCGAGCGCGGGCTGCGTCACATACAAAAAACGCCCGTCCAGGCTCAGGTAAACGCTATGCGGATTGCCAGCGATTTTAAACGAACCGGTCACTTTTTTCTGTCCGATATCAAACACGCTGACCCCCGATCCTCCGCCAGCCACATACGCCAGGTTAGGCGCGCCGCCATCGGCGTACACCCGCGCCACCGGAAAAACCGCCAGCAGCGCGATCACCGCCAGCAGCGAGAACATCCATCTATACATCTCTTTTCGCATATACACCATTTCTTTTCCAAATGCCAGGCTGAAGAGATCATCGCCAAAGCCCTTCTCAGCTTATCCTATTATAGCTGTTCCGTCAGCTATAAAACAGCCCCATATCAC
>DASZXF010000591.1:0-6323 GCA_035546055.1 Ktedonobacteraceae bacterium | reverse complement strand
CGGCAATTTATGCCTTTTTCAAGGTCCAGTTCTCACCATCCCGCTCAACGATGCCCTCTTTTTCCAGTTTGACGAGATGGGCGGCGACGGAATAGGCGGCGACGGGATGGAGTTGAGGATCAACGTCCTGGTAGATCTGAGCTACCATCTGCGAGATCGACATGTCTGATCCCCGGGCGCGCAACACACCGAGGATCTGCTGCTCGCGCAGCAGGCGATGGCGGATATATTCGGCAATCTTCTCCTGGGGATTGGCGACATTGGGTCCGTGGGCGGGCACGATTTCCCTGATTTCCAGGCTCTGGAGACGCTTGAGCGCGTTGAGGTAGCCGAGCATATCCCCAATCACGTTGGTCGTAATGCCCGAAATGTGATCTCCGGCGAAAAGGATCTGCGCGCCTTCCAGCAGGAAGCACAGATGGTCAGGACTATGGCCGGGCGTATGCAGGGCGCGTAAGGTGTCGCCGCCGACGCGAAAGGTGGTGCCATCGGGCGTCTCGTAATCGAGGATAGGCACGCTCTGACGACTGAAGGCGTAGATAGGTACCCCGCCAAGCCGCTGGCGCAGTTCAGCCGCGCCGCCAACGTGATCGGCGTGACCATGCGTGAGCAGAATTTTGCGAATACCGCCGCGCCGCTCGCCCTCGCGCACAATGGCGTCAAGGTGCGCAGGAGCCGCGTCTGCCGGGTCGATGACCAGCGCGCCATCCTCATCAGCGCTTCCCAGCACCAGCGTATTTGTGCCTGGTCCCGACATCAAAGAAGCGTTCGGCGCCAGCAGCAGCGTGTAGAGATGTTCCTGCATGGTGAAATCCTTTCGCCGTCATTATTCTGTCTGGTGCGTTCTGGTCATAGATTCTGGCACAGCCCAGGCATTGTCTGTGTCTTCCGGTAGATGCACATGGGGCTTGCCGTCGCGCTGCTCCAGAACAGGCGCGTGTGTTCTGACCGGCGTCCGCGCGCTGAACCGCAAGGCCTCGGCCACACTGTTAAAGGCTGCCAGTTCGCGCAACTGGTGAATGGTGGCGAAGACGATGGGAAATTCATTGCGGGCAAAGCGCTCCAGGGCTTCCGAGGGCGCGATCCAGACTCCCTCGCTGGTCTCCAGTTCATCGTAGACCGCCTGCTGTTCGGCGGGCGCGCTGGTGACGAAGAAGTGAGTGGTGAAGCGCTTGGGCATCCCCGCCGGGGTAATCCAGTGGGAAAAATAGTTCAGAGCATCGGTGGCCAGCGCCAGCTGCTCCGCTCGCGCCATTGCCACCAGCGAACCCCGGCGCTCGTTGAAAGCCTTGCGATACGCCTCGAAGCGCAGACTATTGGCGGCGTTGACCGCCAGCATATCGGCGCCGTAACAGGCCAGCAGCACGCCCGCCTCTTCAAAAAGTTCGCGGATCGCCGCTGCTCGCACACCGTTGCCCAGGGCGGTGCGACTCTCGGGGTCCGCCGCTCCCGTTTCTACCGCGCGACAAATACCCGCCTCCTGCTCGGCAGCCAGATCGTCGGGCTGCACCGAACCGCCTGGAAAAACATAGACATCGGGCATAAAATCGCTCTGGATAACCCGCCGCACCATAAAAACTTCCAGTCCGCCCCCGGGCATATCGCGTAACAACATGACCGCTGAAGATAATCGAGGCTGCGCTGCCATAAATACTCTTCTCCATTCCATGATAAACTAGAACCTGCTCTGTTTCTATCCTATCACAGATTGGAGAAAAGCTGCTCTATTTCCGGGAAGCCTCGGCTTGCAAACGCCCGCTCACGGCCAGGAAAATGGCGAAGAGAATCACCGGCACCAGACCGAGCAGACCCAGGGGAGCGCGCAACAGAGAGTCGGCGGGAGAGAGCACGAGCAGAGCAAAGCCAGCCTGGGCGTTGAAAGCGGCATGAGCCAGCACGGTCGTCCAGGTACTCCCCGAACGGAAGCGCAGCCAGGTGAAAACCATGCTCAGGGACACGCAGAAAAGCATCATCATCAGGACGCCGAGCCAGGGATGGCCGGGATAATTATATCCATCCAGTACGATCAAAGGCGCGTGCCACAGACCCCAGATCAGACCTACCAGAATAGCCGCAGGCAGTCCACCGAGCGGCGCCAGGCGCGGCAGCAAGTAGCCGCGCCAGCCGAACTCTTCTCCAAAAGTAAAAACCATGTTGATAACTATGCCTATGGAAAAAGCCTCGACCGTTTGCGCGATCAAAGAAACCTGCGCGAGACTTTCAGCCGACATATTTGCCGGCAATTTTCCGCCCGAACGTTGCAGCGTCTCCAGCAAGGTCTGGCCCAATCCCTGGATATTATGCGCCAGATCCCAGTGCTGGTACGTGGTCAGCAGCACAAAACCGATGCTTGCCGCGAAAAACAGCGGCGGGAACAGGTACGCCGCCAGGTACATCCAGCCCGCGCCCTTGCGTCCCTTTGCCACCAGGCGCAAACCCGCGTCCGCGAAGCCCTCGCGCCTGACCAGGCGTGTAATCAGCGCCGCCAGTGCCGGTCCGAACATGCCCGCCGCCGCGCGCACAGTAAGGGGCACGCCCGGCGCTCGCAAACCAATAAAAAGCAGCCAGCTTATCGCAAAAGTCAGCCCCAGAAAAAGAGCCACGCCCGCCCACCGCACGCGTCCGGCATCCTCCGCTGGCGTACCAGCCGGATCAGGCTTTGATTGTTCAGTGCCCATCCTTTTACTCCGCAGATGCTTCCCGAGGAGCATCCCCGGCGAAGCTATTCAGTATTTCAGCATTTGCTGAAATATTAATATCGTTGGGTTATTTTGTCAAGGGCCAGGGGTGAGGGGTGAAAGAAGGCAGTTTGAAAAAGCAACGGTCGCGAAGTGAAACTACGTATCATAGTAAGACGTGCAAAGAGGTGAAAGTGAAAAGTTCTCTGACTTTTCTCGTAAATAATGCGTGACCCTCCAGGTTGCATTATTTTTCATGGGAGGAGGCAACCTTCCCCAACTCACCTCTACGCCTCCTCCTACTTTCCTCTGCGCCCACTCCATTTTTCTTTTTTCGCTGAGATATGTTATACTGGCCCGATAGTAATACGGTCCCACCGCAATGATTCTGGAATGGAGTAGCAGAAAAACATGCCAACGCGAGAAGATGCTTACCGACTGATGACCAGCCATGTGAAGAATGAAAGCCTGCAAAAGCATATGCTTGCAGTCGAGGTAGCCATGCGTTTCTACGCACGCGAATACGGCGAGGACGAGGAATTATGGGCCATGACCGGTCTGCTGCACGATTGCGATTATGAGGAATATCCCGATCTGCGCGAGCATACCCTGGTCGCGGCTGACTGGTTGCGTGCAGCCGGTTACGACGAGCGCATTATTTACGCCATTCTGGCCCACAACGATATCAATCAGGCGACGAACCCGCGCACTGATCGGCTTTCGCAGGCGCTCTATGCATGTGATGAAATAACTGGTATGATTACAGCAACGGCTCTGGTGCGTCCCAACAAGAGTATGCTGGGCCTGGAAGTCTCTTCGGTGCGCAAAAAAATGAAGACGAAGGGCTTCGCCGCTGGAGTCAACCGGGATGATCTGGTCAAGGGCGCGGCTGAACTGGGGGTTGACCTGGATCAGCATATCGCCTTTGTGATCAAGGCCATGAGCAGTATCGCCGGGACGCTGGGGCTGGCTGGCGTGGTTGAGCAGGCGGCGGATTAAGGGCGCGGGGAGAACGCGCGAAGGTTGGGAACCATGCAAGCGCGACATACACGGACGAAAGAACGCATGTTTACGGCCAGCGAGGTAGGGGAATTTGAGTACTGCCCGCTGGCCTGGTGGCACGAGCAATTTGAGGATTGGGCTCAGGCGGAGAGCGATGAGCTTTTCGCGCGCCTGGTTGAACTGGAGCACGAGCACGGCGCTCAGGCGCCTGCTCTGCCCGAGTATCGTTTGATCGAGCAATTACTTCTGCGACAGGGAGCCTTTGAGCGTGGACTTCAGCAACACGAGGAGCACGCCGAGGCCGTTGAAGACATTGAAGAAGAGATCGAAGAAGATCGGCGTCTGATGACGCATACCGGCCTGCGCGGACGAGCGCTGGCGCTGGCGATCATTGTGTTGTGCGGGCTGGCTCTCCTCCTTTTCGTTTTCGCGTGGCTTGTACACTGAGCGCACAGGGATTCAGATGCATAGTATTCTGCTGACCATTGGATTAATCTGCTTGCTACTGGCTGCCGCGCTGGGTCTCCTCTTCTGGAATGAGCGGCGCCTTCTCTCCAGCCGCCTGCGCAGCGAGCGCCAGCGGGTGCTGGGTCTGCCGAACGGCGAACTGGTCTATGAGGATGCCGATGGCCAGGGCGAGCCGCTTTCATCCAGCGAGTTCCCCCTGGTTGGCAAGCCGGATTACGTTGTGCAACTGCCCGATGGTCGTCCAGTGCCGGTTGAGTTGAAACTGAACGTTTACGACGCGACCGCGCCATACGTCAACCACCAGATCCAGGTCGCGGCCTACTGCTTGATTCTGGAAGATTACTTTGAGCAGGCGCCCACCCATGGCATTTTGCGTTACGCCGAGCGGGAATTTACCGTCGAATACACGCCTGCCATGCGCCGCAAGGTCATTCGTCTGCTGGGACAGATGGCCCTGTGCAGCGCGCAGGAACCGCCGCCGCTGGTGCGGCAGCGCGTGACGAAATGCCGGGTCTGCCCATTCCAGCCCATCTGTCCGGTGGGACGCGAAAAAGAGAAATAAGCGCGAATTTACTATTTTTGAGAAGGAAAGAGAGCTATGGCGAGCGAACGAATTGAACTCAGCGGCCACATCATCGACTCCTGGACGCTTCCCCGCGCCTGGGATGTGATTATGGATCGTGGCGGCAATTTCACGGTTGAAGAGATGAGCATCGGTGTCCACAAAACGGCACCCAGCTATACCCGCCTGGAGATAGAGGCGCCCGATGAGCAGACGCTGGAACTGATCCTGACCGAACTCCAGCAGTTCGGCGCGGCCCTGGTGGACGGCGATGACGCGCAGACCGCCATCGTGGAGCAGGCGGGCGTACTGCCCTCGGCCTTCTATTCCACAACCAATCTGCCCACGCAGGTGCGCGTGCTGGGACAGTGGGTCCAGGTGGAGAACATCGAGATGGACGTGGCAATTGTCGTCGATACTGAGCAAAAACGCGCTTTTACCCGGCCCATGCACGAAGTTCAGGTGGGTGATTGTGTTGTGACCGGGCACAGCGGTATTCGCGTTCAGCCCTTTGAACGGGCCAGAGAACGCGAGTCGTTCGCCTTTATGCAGAGCAGCGTTTCTACCGAGAAGGTCAAGGTGCTGGCCATCCATGAAATTGCCCGCCAGATGAAAGAGACGCGCGAGCGAGGCGGCAAAATCCTCTTTGTGCTTGGTCCGGCGGTCATCCACACCGGCGCGGGCCGCTACGTGGCCCGGTTAATTCGCCAGGGCTACGTCCACGCCATCTTCGGCGGCAACGCCATTATCACCCATGACGTAGAGTCCGCCCTCTTCGGCACATCGCTGGGCGTGGACCTGCGCAGCGGCGAACAGGTCGAAGGCGGACACCGCAATCATCTGCGCGCTATCAATACCATCCGCGCCGTTGGCTCAATCGCCAGGGCCGTAGAGACGGGTCTGCTCAAAGAAGGCATCACCTACGAAATGCAGAAGCGCGGCCTGCCCATGGTGCTGGCCGGCTCGATTCGCGATGACGGTCCCATGCCCGGTGTAATCAGCGACATGCAGGAGGCGCAGAAGCGTATGCGCCAGGCGTTGCCTGGCGTGGAAATGGCCATCATGGTCGCCTCCATGCTGCACGCCATCGCTACCGGCAACGTTTTGCCCGCCACCGTGCGCACTGTGGTCGTGGACATCAATCCCTCGGTCGTGACCAAGCTGGCGGATCGCGGCAGCTTCCAGGCCGCCGGCCTGATCACCGACGCCGAACTCTTCCTGCGCGAACTGGCCGAGGCTCTGCACGAATAAGCCGGGAGAAACAGTCTTCATACCTCCTTTTTTAACGAAAAGACTGGTCCGCTTCGCCGAATCAGAGCGTTCTGTGAGGTGTACAACAAAATGCATACAGCGCATTTTGTTGTACACCTACAAAACAGGCGAGTGCCACAGACGCGAGCACGCACCGCGATGGAATTCAGATAGACCCTTATAATTACAAATATCTGATCCCGTTGGGAAGGTCGCATGAGTCCTCCCCAACTTTTCTGAGGCGGCCTCAAGCGCTGGTGGCGCCACGCCCCCCTCTTTTTTGATGAGGTTTGGCGAGGGGAAACGCGCCTTGCGGTGCTGGGAAAAGTGGGGAGGACTGATAACAATGTTCCCAACGGGAT
>DASZXF010000590.1:0-5063 GCA_035546055.1 Ktedonobacteraceae bacterium | reverse complement strand
CCACCAGCCATTGCTCATGCCGATCAAGAGATTGCCCGTAATCAAGGTCAGCATTTCGTTTTTCCTGGTCGTATGAAAAATCTGGCGATGTCCGCCATCGTGTCCCAGGAAACCAAGCTGCGCGGAGGCAACGGCCAGGAGTGCCGCATTAAACAACTGGAACCAGAAGTTGTGAACGGTAAAGAGCAGGGTGACGCTCAGAGCCAGCAGCCCCAGCGTAGCGATGATCTTAAAGGTGTAGTAAACAGGTTGTTTGTCCAACAATTTTTGCTGCTTAATGCGTTTTTTCAACTCTGCATAGTCATTCACCGCTTTCGCTGGTGAGGGAATGGGAGTCGTTGAAGCTACAGCAGTGAGCTGTCCGTTGTTATTGTCTTCGTGAAGGGCAGACGGTGCCACCTGGAAAGTGCTGTTTTGCATGTTTTTCCTTATTATATCATGGAAACTAGAAAGAAGCATATTCTCTCGGAATGACGTAAAGGTTGTATATCTTGCGAAGAGTCTTGTCTCCCACTTCCTTCAGCGTAAGAGCTTTATGATTTTCCCTGTGTGGCAAGAATGTAAGTAAGATCAAGAAAAGGAGGGAATAGTTTCATTTTCTCCGGGTCTGTACCAGATTGGTAAAACGCCCAGGACTTTTCTCGATCTGAAGAATCTTCCTCAGAAGGTCTCTCTTCTCCTACGCAACTCTGAGAGGCTACACGAACAGTCCGATAATTTTGTCTGCTTGTAGTATGGTGGTCGGATGTCACGAAAGTATCTCCAATATGTACCGGATTTTCTCCAGGGAAAATCTGGCTATGCGCGTCTGGCGGGATGGTTTTCTCCTGAGTCCGGCGCGTGTTATACTTCAGGTAAGTTGTGGCCTGTTTTCCTGGCAGGCGGGCTGCGCAATCCACAATAGAAAAGGTTTTTCATGGAATCATTAATCGAAGAACAGGAGCAGAACAGGGAAAATCTGCCCGGGCCGGCAGTACGTGCGCGGATTCGCGGGGCGCTGCACGCTGTCCATGGAGTGACGTTGTTGCGCGAGGTGATGCGGGATGGCGTGGGCGAGGCGCTTTTGCAATTGCTGCGCGAACTGGCGGAGGCGCAACCGGATGCCGCCAGCGTGGCTTCTGCGTATAGCCATGCCTTTGGCGAACTGGCGCGGGCGGCGAACGAGGAGACGGCGGTGAACTTATCCGACGCCTGGCAGGCTTCGCTGGTGGCGCGTTTGATCGCTGACCGCAATCCCTGGAGTGCGCAGGTAGAACGGGTGGGCAGCGCACGTGTCTCCCCGACGCTGAGGGCGCAGGCAAGACGCGATTTGCACGCGCTCCAGTTGCTTTTTCAACTGGATGGGGAAACGCTGCTTGGCGTGGTGGAAGATCTGGTTGTGCTTGAACTACCCGCGCTACGCGCGGCCTGGCAGCCCTGGCGTGATCTTGCCCCTCTGCCGGATGCTTCGACACCAAACCTGCACGCGCGCGAGGAACTGGCCGCGCAGATCGCGGAGTGCGCGGACTGGAGTACACTGGTTGAGCCACTGGAGCGCTACTGGACGCGGCATGGCACCGGGGAGCAGGCTCGCTACTACGCGCTGCGCTGGGATGGCCAGGAGCAGGCGCTGACCGGCATTGCCCATCCCGATCCGATCCAGTTGACGAGTCTGGTTGGCCAGGAGCGCCAGCAGGCGCGTATTACGCAGAACGCCGTCCGCTTCCTGGCCGGTTTGCCTGCCCAGGATATGCTGTTCTACGGCCCTCCGGGCACGGGCAAGTCTTCGACGGTCAAGGCGCTGGTCAATGCCTATGCCGATCAGGGGTTGCGCCTGGTCGAGATGCAGAAGGAGGATTTAAGCGATCTGCCGCTGCTGGTGGCCCGGCTGGGCGAGCGCGCTCCTCACTATCTGCTGTTTATTGACGACCTGTCCTTTGAAGATCATGAGACATCCTATAAAGCGCTCAAGGTGGTGCTGGAGGGAACAGCGCAGGCGCGTCCGGCCAATGTGCTGATCTGCGCGACCTCGAATCGTCTGAACCTGGTGCGCGAAAACTTCAAAGATCGCGGTCAGCCGAGCGAGGATGTGAACTGGCGCGACACCATGGACGAGAAGCAATCCCTGGCTCACCGCTTCGGTCTGCGCGTAACCTTTATGTCGCCCGATCAGCGTCAGTACCTCAGCATTGTGGAGTCCCTGGCTCGCCAGCGCGGCCTGGATCTTCCCGTCGAGACGCTGCAGGAGCGTGCGCTGAACTGGGAGCGTCAGCACACGGGCCGCTCCGGGCGTGTGGCCCGCCAGTTCATCGACGATCTGGAAGCGGACCTCAAATACCGTTAATTGATCTGACTCGATAAAAGCCGCAGAAGACGAAAAACAGCGAAGGGACACCTCCGCTGTTTTTCGTCTTCTGCGGTCTGCTATTGATTGGGATGCAGGCCGGGCTTGGTCTGCCAGCGGTGGCGGGCCTGGATATAGCGCACAGTACCGGAGCGGGAGCGCATCATCAGCGAGTGGGTACGCGCGCCCCAGCCGAAGTACTGGACGCCGCTCAGGACTTCGCCGGTGGTGATGCCGGTGGCGGCGAAAGCGACATCATCGCCTCTAACCAGATCATCTGTCGTGAAGACCTGTTGCAGATCGATGCCCTCTGCCTTCATGCGGGCGCGTTCCTGTTCGTCGCGTGGCCAGACCTTACACTGGATCTCCCCGCCGAGGCACTTGAGCGCCGCCGCTGCCAGTACCGCTTCGGGTGCGCCGCCAGTTCCCAGCAGCACATCCACGCCGGTGTAGTCCTCCATCGCGGCCATCATAGCGGCGAAGACATCGCCATCGGTAATCAGGCGAATACGGGCACCGGTGGCGCGCACCTGCTTGATCAGTTCGCTGTGGCGTGGACGGTCAAGAATGACGGCGGTAATGTCGTCCATGCGCGCCTGGCGGGCTCTGGCGATGCTCTGGAGATTTTCTGCCACGGGAGCGTTGATGTCGATCAGACCTTTCGCGATGGGACCGACGGCGATTTTTTCCATGTAGAAGACGCCTGGAGGGGCGGCGTACATCGAGCCGCGCTCGGCGGTAGCGATGACCGCGATGGAGCCGGGGGAGCCGTTGGCCAGCAGACGTGTGCCATCGACGGGATCAACGGCCACATCGACATCTGGCGGGGTGCCGTTGCCAACCCTTTCCCCGATGTAGAGCATCGGTGCTTCGTCCTTTTCGCCCTCACCGATGACCACCACGCCGTTCATGTCCACGCCGTCGATAGCCTGGCGCATGGCATCCACCGCCGTCTGATCCACTTTCGTCTTGTCACCGGTGCCCATCCAGCGCCCCGCGCTCAGAGCGGCGGCCTCGGTGACGCGTACCAGTTCCATGCCAAGATTGCGCTCTTTTGTGCGAGAATATTCAAAACGTGCCTCTTCTAACATACATAACCGCCTTCCTGATGATCAAACAACGCTCAAATGAGACGATCTAGATGACGATAGTGCGCGGTGTGACCCGGCAATGTTCGGCGCGCATGATGGCACGCAGATCATCCACGGCTTCTTGCAGGCGACCGTGACGGTTAAAGACCAGGTAATCATACCAGTGCTGCTCCGCCAGTTCAGCCTGGGCATTGATCAGACGCAATTCCAGTTCTTCCGCCGTTTCAGTCTGGCGCGCGACCAGGCGCTGGGCCAGTTCCGCGCTGGAACCGGGGTGCAGAAAAATAAAAACCGCCTGTGGGATCAGTTTGCGGATCGAGGTGGCGCCCTGCACATCGATTTTCAAGAGAACATCGCGGCCCGCGCTCAGATTCTCGCGCATGGGCAGGCGCGGCTGGCCGTACCAGTTGCCATGGACACAGGCGTGTTCCAGCAGTTCCTCATTGACAACCATGTGCTCGAAGCGCTGCTGATCGACGAAATAGTATGGATGGCCGTCGCTTTCGCCGGGACGTGGCGCGCGGGTGGTCACGGAGGGCACCACGAAAAAGTCGGCGCCCTGCGCGAGCAAGGTCTGGATCACAGTGTCTTTGCCAGCGCCCGAAGGTGCCGAAAGCACGAAGAGGAGTCCCTGGCTGATGGGGTGTGGTGTCGTCTTGTCAGCCTCAATTTTTGCTTCTGTCATTTCGCTTTGCACGCCTGTTTATCCTACTGGCACCGGCTCTAGGAGGCAGGTGGTTTTCTTTCCGCACGTGATATACTCTACGGGTAATCCTGTGGTACGACGAGAGAGAAGACGCGTTCTGTCGCCTTGACCTTCCTCTCGCCCATGCTTCGCGAGAGATCAGGCGGCAGGCCGCGCGCCGCACGTGCGAAATAACTGTTTCTTGTCTTGTATTGTACAACATCGAGAACTGTCCTGTGTAGCTCATAGAGAGAGCCGTTGTATGTATATTGATGCACTTACCCTGGCGGCGCTGGCCGATGAGTGGCGTTTGCTGCTGGCCCGCGCGCGTATCGATACGATCATCCAGCCGACCGAATATTCGCTGGCTTTGCAGTGCTACGCGCCAGGCGCGGAAGGGCAGGGCGGACAGAATCGCTGGCTCAACCTTTCCACCCATCCACAACTGGCCCGCGCTCATCTCACCGCGCGCAAGCCGGCGAAGATCGCCAGCGAACCTCCGCCGTTCGTCATGCTTCTGCGCAAGTATCTGGAGGGTACGCGCATTGAAGGGATTGAACAACCTCGCTGGGAGCGCGTGCTGGTGATCGTGGCCAGCCACCCCAGCAGTCCCGGCAGCGAGGAGCGCACCCGCTATCGCCTGATTCTGGAGATCATGGGGCGCATGAGCAATATTATTCTCTGCAATGAAGAAGGGCTGATTCTGGGCAGCTTGAAACACGTTGGCGCCGATGTCAATCGCTATCGCGTCATAGCGCCCAATCTGCCTTATGTCGCGCCGCCGCCCCAGCAGCGCGTTTTTGCCGGGCAGACCTTGCCGCGCCTGGAACCGACCGGCGTGGCCGCCGCGCAACTCTCTATGATCCCCGGCAACGAGGGCGCTGAGCCGGAGCCGCAGAGCGGCAAAAAGGGACGCGCCCCCGCGCGCGAAAAACTCTGGCAATTGCTGACTCGTCATCTGCTC
>DASZXF010000589.1:0-8606 GCA_035546055.1 Ktedonobacteraceae bacterium | reverse complement strand
GGGGGGACTCGAACCCCCATGCCCTTGCGAGCACAACGCCCTGAACGTTGCGTGTCTACCAATTTCACCACTTCGGCATTTGCTGTTGTCCTGCGGGACGTGGACTATAATATAGTATCTCGCTGGCCTTGTCAAGAGGATTGCAGACCTTTTTTTGGCAAATTTGAAATTTGCCAGAAATTGGTTGGCGCCAGGACTTCGGCTCTGGCTGGTCTACGGTGCAACGGGGCAACAGGCAAACATGCTATAATAGTAAGGACATCCTGCAATGAAGAGACTGCCGGGCCGAAACACGCGCACGAGTGGTCCCAGGGGATGAGCAGACAATTTTTGTACTTCTAGCGTCCATCGTAAAGGAGCCTCGTATGGATAAGCAGTCAGCGCCCATCTGCGCAGCTATCGATGTCGGTAGCAATACTATTCACGTTGTTGTCGCGCGCTGCTTCCCTACAACGCTGGAGATTCTGGCGGATGAACTGGCCCTGGTGCGCATCGGCGAGAGTGTGACGGCCAGCGGGGAGATTTCACCCGCGAAAGTAGAGGCGGCGCTGGCTACGCTCAAGGAGTACCAGGAACTGGCTCGCCACTACCAGGCGGAGCACGTGCTGGTGGTGGCGACGGAGGCGATTCGCCAGGCACGCAACCAGACGGAGTTCCTGCGACGCGTGAAGCATGAGACGGGACTGGATGTCGAGCTGATCAGCGGGACGGCGGAGGCGGCTCTGACGTTCTTCGGGGCGACCTATGAGGCGGAACGGCAGGCGCAGATGGGCGTGATGGATCTGGGCGGCGGCAGTACGGAACTGGTTTTTGCCTGGGATATGCACATTTCCTGGCGCACGTCGCTGCCTATCGGCTCCGGCTGGCTGCATGACCACTACCTGGCCGCCAATCCTCCCTCTTCCGCTGAAATCAAGGCCGCCAGGTCTTTCCTGAAGACCTATTTCCGCAAGCAGCCGCTTCACGGCGACATACCCGCTCTGATTGTGACTGGCGGCAGCGCTAATTCGCTGCTGGACCTGGCCCGCCAGGCTCTCCACCATCCCGCCGAGAGTACACGTCTCTCACAGGAGGATCTGGCCCGCTGCCAGAGCCTGCTGAGCGCTCTCCAGGCGGAGGATGTGGCTCGCCTCTACCACCAACCCCTGGCCCGCGCTCAGGTCTTGCTGGCAGGAACATTGATCATCAGGAATGTAATGCGCCGCCTGCGCCTGGAGGAGATTACGGTGAGCCAGCATGGTATCCGCGAGGGGATGCTGCTGGCCTATGCGCGCTATGGCGAGAACTGGCTGGCGGAGGCTGAAGGGGAGGAGAAGCCGGCGGAGACGTTCGCGCAGTCGGGGCATCGAATGCTGCTGGAGCGTCTGCATACGATGCTGGACTGGACGGCGGAGGTGAGAAAACACGAGGATAGCGAGGCTGTTCACAAGATGCGCGTGGCCTCACGCCGCCTGCGCGCGGCTCTGGATGCCTTTCAGTCCTGCTGTGATGCGAAACTTTTCAAGAAGGTCTATCGCCAGGTGAAGCAGACTGCGCAGGCTCTGGGCGATGCGCGCGATGCTGATGTGATGCTCCAGTATTTGCAGGAGCAGCTGACAGAAGTACAGGAGGACGAAAAGGCAGGTGTGTGCTGGCTGATCAGACGCCTGGAAGGCTACCGAGAGCAGCAGCAGGAACACCTGGATGCGTTTTTACACGATTTCGACCGCGAGACGTTGGAACACCAGTTAAAAGCCAGTGTGCGAGAAAGGACAGGCAAGTAATGGCGAAAGCACGACCAATCACCGGCCTCGACTCTCAAGCTCCCACTACCAGGAATGCGCGCATCATTTTGCAGCAACGCCTGGATGACATGTATGCCTACGCACCCTACGTCGAAAATCCTGATAATATACAGGAGCTGCATGATCTACGCATTGCGGCAAAACGCGTGCGCTATACGCTGGAATTATTTGAAGACTTTCTGCCCGCGATTAGCAAGGAGTTCGTGCAAGAACTGGGGAAGTTACAGGATGAACTGGGGGCATTGCATGATAGTGAGGTGATGCTGACTCTGCTGCGCCAGCTCCTCCAGGCGTCTCAGGAGGAAGGCCAGGCCCAGGCACGGGACCAGGCGCAGGACCAGGAGCGGGAGCGGACGGAGGCCGACCAGCCGCGTTTGCTTCCTCCGGCCATGGAACGCGCGCTCTTGCAGCCAAGCCCGGCCTCCAGTCTTTCCAGCAAGGAGCGCCAGGGTCTGTTCAGCTTTTTGCGCCGGCAGGAGCAGCGCCGGGAGCAGTCCTACGCGCTTTTCCGTCAGCACTGGCAGGCACTGGAAGAGGGTCGTTTCCGCGCCCGCGTGGCTGAGATGATTGGCAGCGATTGGTAAACATAGCTCTGGATGTATTTTGAGAAGCAAACCCGATGATCTATTTTTTTCACTCATTGACGAACAGGCAGAACAGCAAGGAAAGGCGAGGGTTTTTGCGATGATGGCCTCATTTCCTGGCGAAGAATTGCCCTGGTGGCAAAATCCCGAACCAACGGCGGAGGAACTCTATCTGAGCGGCGGTCTCCGCGTGGAGGATTGGCCGCACGCGCGCCAGGTCGAGCGGCTGGCCAGTACGCTGTTCAGCGCGACTCAACCGCTGCATAAGCTGGACGAGGCTTGCCGACTCCTGTTGCAGCGCGCGGCTTTCCTGCACAATACCGGTATGCTGGTGGCTGTACGCCGCCACCATAAACACAGCTATCGTTTGATTAAGGAGACACCTCTGCCGGGCTTTACGGATCACGAACGCCTGGAAATCGCCTGCATCGCGCGCTACCACCGCCGGGCGTTGCCAAGTCTGGAGCATGAGGAGTTCGCGGAACTCAAGCCGGAGGCCCGCCGACGCGTTTCCCAGCTGGCGGCGCTGCTGAGAATCGCCGATGCGCTGGATTTCAATCACGATGGCCGCGTGCTAAACCTCTTTACCCGCGAGGATCTATGCGATAAAAAGACCTGGACACTCGCTCTACAGATGCGCCGCCTGGCCGATCTCGATCTGGAGATTGAACATGCCTATGCCAAGGCCGATCTCTTCGAGAAGGTCTTTAAACGCGCGCTGCACCTGGTTGTCCAGGAATAAAAGCCCGGCTGTCCAGTTCCTATTTTAGCTCTGCCTTTCTCCCCGGCGTGATATGATAGACGTAGATATCTGCTATGCAACGAAGAGGAGAAGAGGAGAGCTATGCCAGTATACGAGCAGCCAGCCCGACTTTTGCAGCAATTGATTCGCTTTGATACGACCAATCCGCCCGGCAATGAGGCCGCGTGCGTGCGCTACATCCAGCATGTGCTGGATGAGGTCGGGATTCCTTCGACGCTTGTGGCGAAAGATGAGCACCGTCCCAATCTGATTGCCCGTCTGCCAGGACGTGGAAATGCCGCACCCTTGCTGTTGCAGGGACACGTTGATGTGGTGACGACGGCTCACCAGGAGTGGCAGTATCCGCCATTTGAGGCGCTTGAGGCGGAGGGCTATATCTGGGGAAGAGGAGCGCTGGACATGAAGGGGGGCGTGGCGATGATGATCTCGGCTTTCGCGCGGGCCGCCGCCGAGCAGACGGAGTTGCCGGGCGATGTGCTGCTGACCATTCTGAGCGATGAGGAGGTCGGCGGTACCTATGGGGCCAGGTATCTGGTCGAGGAACACGCCCATCTCTTCGAGGGTGTGCGCTACGCTCTGGGCGAGTTCGGCGGCTTTACGATGTACCTGGGCGGCAAAAGGTTCTATCCAATTCAAGTCCTGGAGAAACAATGCAGCACGATTCAGGCGACCTTGCGCGGACCCGGCGGACATGGCTCGCTGCCGATGCGCGGCGGTACGATGGCCAGGCTCGCTCGTATGCTACACGCGCTGGATACCCAACGCCTGCCGGTCCACATTGTGCCGGTGATGGAACTGATGATTAAGGGCATCGCCGGGGCGATGGAGGAACCGCTGCAAAGTCTGATTTTCCAGCTCCTCGATGCGAGCAAAACGGATGAAGTTCTCGATCTGCTGGGACCGGTCGGGCAAACTCTGGATGCGCTTCTGCATAATACGGTCAATGCGACGATGATCCAGGGCGGCACGCAGATCAATGTGATTCCCAGCCAGGTGACGGTGCAGATGGACGGACGCCTGCTGCCGGGCATGACGCTGGAGGACGCGCTGACCGAGCTGCGCGCGGTGATCGGAGACGAGGTGGAACTGGAAGTTCCCTACTTCGATCCCGGCCAGAGCGAGGCGGACCTGGGCCTCTATGAGACGCTGGCCGGGATTCTGCGCGAGGACGACCCCGCCGGCGTGCCGATTCCCTATATGATGCCCGCTGTGACTGATGGCCGCTTTTTCAGCCGCCTGGGCATTCAAACCTACGGCTTCCTGCCTGTGCGTCTGCCTGAAGACTTTAGCTTTATGTCAACTATTCACGCGGCCAATGAGCGCATCCCCGTTGAAGCTATGCAGGCCGGGGCCAGCGCGGTCTACCGGGCGTTACAGCGCTTCGGGACGAGGTAGGGCGAACGCTCGGGTGTTTGCCTGAGTTGTGGCCAGGGCCGGCGACAAAATCCTCTAAGGTTGGCGGACGGTAGCCGTCTGGGGGACAGCAAAATCCTCTAAGGTTCACAGGCGTCTGCTTTCCGCTTACAATTTTTGGTGGGAAAGCAGACGTTTTTCCCACGAAGATTGATAATAATGAACACCATAAAGGATTTTCACGATGAGTATTGCTGTCATTGCCCTGGCCATTCTCTGGCTGGCGTTGATCGCTTACGCGGTGCTGGGCGGCGCTGATTTCGGAGCAGGCATCTGGGATCTTTTCGCCGTCGGCTCGCAGCGTCAGCGCCACCGCCGGTTGATTAACCAGGCCATCGGCCCGGTCTGGGAGGCCAATCACGTCTGGCTGATCTTCCTGATTGTCGGCCTGTTCTCGGTTTTCCCTGCGGCCTTTGCCGCTTTGACGATTGCCCTCTTTATCCCGCTGAGCATTGCTCTGATCGGGATTGTGCTACGCGGAGCGGCCTTCATTTTCCGCACCTACGAGCTGAACGAGAGTAGCCGCAGCGCCAACATCTGGAGCCGCGTTTTTAGTACGACAAGCCTGATTACGCCTTTCTTCCTGGGCACGTCGGCGGCGGCGGTGGCCAGCGGCAGACTGGTCGCGCCTGATGGCGTGGCGCAGGCCGATCTCGGTTCAGCCTGGCTCTCTCCTTTCGCGCTGACGATTGGTACGATGGCGGTGGCGCTCTGCGCTTCGCTGGCGGCTACCTATCTGACGCAGGAGGCCAGCGCACACGGGGAAATGGACCTGGCGCATGTCTACCGCCGGCGGGCGCTGACGACGGGCGCGCTGACGGCTTTGCTGGGTCTGCTGGGTCTGCTGCTCTCGCCACAGGAGGCGCCGCTACTCTGGGGTGGGATGCTGGCCCGCGCGCTGCCTGTGGTGATCGCGACCATGCTGATCGGTCTGGCCGCCGCCGCGCTGCTCTTCTGGCGGCGCTACGCTCTGGCCCGCGCGATGGTGATCCTGGAAACGGCCTTTCTGCTCGGTTCCTGGGGACTCTCCCAGTATCCCTACATCATTCCGCCGCACCTGACTATCGCCAACTCGGCCAATGATCCCAATGTGATCCTCGCGCTGGTGATCGCTATCGCGGTCGGGATGGCGCTCCTCCTGCCTTCTCTCTACTACCTCTTCTCGGTCTTCAAAAGTACGGCGTCCGTTCCTGGCGTGGTTCATCCACCAGAACAAACGCCTGAGCATTCCTGATGCCTGATCCCGTTGGAGCGTCCGCGCAAGAGAGCTGCCTCTGGTGGCTTTGCCAACGGGATCGCTTCTTCTGAAGAGAGAAGCGGCGGGCCAGCTCTCTTCAGAAGAAAATGGGGGCGCTCAGACGCCGATGGACTGCCCGGCATCTACGGCGTCAGGGTTCGGACCCGGCTCCCAGGGGAGTTTGATGGCTGGAAAGGGCGAGCGGGCCAGGCGCAGCAGCAAACGAATGAGCGCGAAGCTCAGCAGGACATAGACCAGCGAGAAGAGTAAAAAGCTGATATTCAGGCCGGGCGCGGTGGTTACGGCGTCGGCTGTGCGCAGGTAGCCAACGATGACCCAGGGCTGACGACCAAATTCGGTGACCATCCAGCCTAGCTCGATGGCGGTGAAGGAAAGCGGACCGCTGAGGATGATACCACCGAGCAGCCAGCGTTTCTCCAGCCAGGGACGCTTCTTGCGCCAGACAAAGAGCCAGAAGAGCAGGGCGACCAGCAGGACGAAGAAGCCGATGCCAACCATACCGTCAAACGAGAAATGGGTGGCCGCGACCAGTGGCCAGTCGGCGGGCGCTACGGTGTCCAGACCCCTGATGCTGGCGTTGGGATCACCCCTGGCCAGCAAACTCAGGCCGTGGGGAATTTCGATGGCGTAGTAGACTTTGCCGGTGGCGGGATCGACCAGACCGCCGATCTGGAGAGGCGCGCCGCTGGTGGTCTGAAACAGCGCTTCCATGGCGGCGAGCTTGGTGGGCTGCGCGTCAGCCAGGAAACGCGCGTTGGCGTCTCCGCTGATGATCTGCAAGGGGATGGCGACGGCTCCCATGGCCATGGCCAGGCGCAGCGCCTTCCAGTGGTAAGCTGTGCCCTTGCCGCGTATGATGGCGAAGGCGTAGACCGCCGCGACGCCAAAGCCGGTGGCGACGTAGCAGGAGAGCATCATGTGCAGCGTCTCGTAGGGCGTGCTGGGATTGAACATGGCCTGCCAGGGATTGATGTCCACGACTTTCCCCTGCCGGAACACGAAGCCCGCCGGGGTGTTCATCCAGGAGTTGACGCTGACGATGAACCAGGACGAGGCCAGGCCGCTGATCCAGATGGGGAACGAGCAGAGCCAGTGCGCGCGAGCTGAGAGCCGATCCCAGCCGTAGAGATACAGACCGAGAAAAATGGCCTCCAGGAAGAAGGCAAAGCCTTCCAGGGCAAACGGCAAACCCACTACGGCCCCGGCAAAGCGGGTGTATGTAGGCCAGAGCAGACCCAGTTCAAACGAGAGGATCGTGCCTGAAACCGCGCCGATGGCGAAGAGAATGGCCGAGGCTTTGGCCCAGCGCCGGGTCAATAACATCCAGGTGGCGTCTTTGTACTTCAAGGCCAGTCCTTCCGCGATGCAGAGCAGCAGGGGCAAACCTACACCCAGCGCGGAAAAAATGATATGAAAGGCCAGCGACGTGCCCATTTGAGCGCGAGCAGCCAGTAAATCCGACATTGTAGTGATCCTTTTTCCATTCGCAAGTCAGCGCTCGCGAATGTGCTATGCTTATCTATTTTGTCTATCCATAAAGACATTGTAAGCGCTGGCCGCGCGCCTGTGAACCTTAGAGGATTTCACTTGACCTTTGCGGAAAACACGTGTATCCTTGCTCACGTGGCAGGCGGTTCCAGAAGACTGAAGCATCGGGAAGGAGGCGCCCGCCGCGTCGTCGCCATCAGGTGAACACCTGAAGTGGAACCTGACAGGTAATGCTACAGCCGGCCTGAACGTTGAGGAGACACCCATGGCAAAGACATCATCCGATAAAATTCTGGCCCGGCTGAAAGGCTTGCGCGCCCGCATGCGCGAGGGCGAACAGCCGCTTTTCAGCATCCCGGCCATCTGGGAAAACGCAACTGACCACCAGAGTAACGCCTGCGATCTGGTTCTGACCAATCAGCGCCTCTTTGGGTACATCTATACAACCTTTCCACGCGAACGCCTGTTTCTGGACGCGCTGGAATTAACAGACATTACCGCCGTTTCTATCCGGCAAAAAAGCTTTGAGGCGGTTTTTCGCGAATTGCTGGTCAGCGATCCACGCAAACGCGTCTATATCCGCGCGACCAGCAAGAAGATCGAGGAGACGTACAGCGCCCTGCGCGCCGCCATCGCGGACTACGCGCCCCGCGCTGGAGCGCTCGCGTCCGCTTCCCAGGAAACCGCTCACCCTGGCGCATCCTCCGACGAACCCGCCGCCACGTCCGCCGATGCGGCCCGACAGGAACCGGCAACCGGCCAGCAGCAGGAGTTCAGCTCTCCATCCGGCGGCCCCAGCTACAGCCGCCAACGTCTGAACCAGCCGCTAGAGCGCTCGCCGCTCGGCATTACCATCCTGCTGCTTGGCGGTCTGCTCCTTGAAATCGCGGGCATTCTTAGCTGGTTCGCGCTGAATAACCCCCAGGCAGGTATCCCCCTCATCCTGGCCGGCCTGGTGGCGGTCATCGTGGCCACCATCGCCCGCCGCCAGCTACGCTAAGCCGGTCCTCACGCGGAATGTATAACATGCCGCCGCTGCCCTTTCCCGCATTGATTAAAAGGAAAGCCACCGCTGCTCTTTCCTGGAATCTCCTCAGACGAGAAAGAGCAGCAGTTTTCGTGCTCAAAGTATTTCGTTAAAAAGCTGGAGCGGCCCACGTTCGCGGGTGAGGAGATCGCGGGTGCATGTTGGTAGCGGCTGGCTTCCTGGTAGAGACATTCTGGATTACTCTTATAGTGGAGTGATATGATATATAATCAAAACCATTCTATTTGAGAGCAAGAAGGAAGCATACGTGGATACCATTGAAAGCGAG
>DASZXF010000588.1:0-2613 GCA_035546055.1 Ktedonobacteraceae bacterium | reverse complement strand
CGCGCCCGGCGGGCGAAAGCGCGAGCCAGTCCCAGGTTCGTCAGTTTGCGCAGCCGAGCATGGCGCCGGGCAAGCCGCGCCTGTCCATGCCTTCCGGCGAGTTTTCCTTCGGTTGGTCCCTCAATCAAGGCGGCAGCGGTCCCGGCATTGCCTGGGACCCCGGCCTCAAGCGCAAGGGGCGTCCCAACGAGGATAGCGTGCTCAGTATGCGTGGCACCTGCAATTTCGCCGAGCGCCTCCAGCCGTTTGAGCTGCATATCGTAGCTGACGGTATGGGCGGACATGCCCAGGGGCGCCTGGCCAGCCACCTGGCCATTCGCGGCATGCTCGAAACGGTCATTCCTGGCCTGGTAGCCTGCCAGGAGATCGACAGTGAGCAGGTCATCGATATCCTGATCGATGGCGTACACTGGGCCAACCAGGTCATTTACCAGTACGGGCAGGAGCATAACGCCGATATGGGGACAACGATCACGGCGGCGCTCCTGCTCGATGAGTCCGCCTATATCATCAATGTGGGGGATAGCCGCACCTACATTTATCGTCCCGGCGCTGGCCTGACGCAGATCACCCGCGACCACTCGCTGGTGGCCCGCATGGTCGAAACTGGCGCCATTGCGCCAGAGGAAATCTACACCCATCCCGACCGCAACAAGGTCTACCGTGGTCTGGGCGACAAAACGGATGTCACGGTAGACTGGTTTGTTCTGCCGGTTCAGGTCAACGACCTGCTGCTGCTCTGCTCGGACGGTCTGTGGGAAATGGTCCGCGATCCCAAAATCGCGGAGATTCTGCAAACTTACGCCAGCTCTCCTACCCTGGCCAGCAACGCACTCCTGCGTGCCGCGCTCCAGGGCGGCGGCAGCGATAACGTCAGTACGCTGGTTATCAAGGTTGGATAGAGCACATCAACTGGTCAGAACGGTGGAAAAAAATGGAGATGGCGGGTAGAAAGGAGCTGAAACGCCCCGGCGTAATGCTCCCGCTCGCCCGCTTTTCCCGCGTTGCTGAGCCTGGTAGCTCAGAAAACCGGCCAGCAGCGTGCCCGCCGCCCCCACCTCGTTATCGTCGGGAGACGACTGCACGCAGACCACAGAACGCCCATCCAGTAAATCAGGCAGACCTGGCAGCGCGCGAATATCTATCAGCCGGTCCTTTTTACCTCACCGTCTGGGAGGCCGATTCCTTCTCTTCTTCCTGCTGCTGCGTGTGTTGCTCGCGTTTGATCTGGAGGCGCGTGCTCCACCAGAGCAGGAAGGCCATAATGACCACGACCATGACGATGCCCAGAAATTTGTACACCGAGGAAAGGAAGAGGGCAAAGGCGCCGAGAAGGGCCGTGGCGCCGTAGAGCACAAGGCAGACCTGGCGCGCGCTCAGACCGCCAAAGAGCAGGCGATAGTGCAGATGAGTCTGCCGCGCCTGTAAGGGCAGGATGTCGCGCTGCATGGGATGCTGACCGCGCCTGATGCGATTGACCATGACCCAGGCAATATCCAGAATGGGAATGCCCAGCACCAGCAGGAGCAGAGCGAACTTGGCCCCGCCGATGACCGCCAGCACCGCCAGGCTCAGGCCCAGAAATTGCGAGCCACTATCGCCCATAATGACACGCGCGGGATTCCAGTTATGCGGCAGAAAACCCGCCACCGAGCCGGTGAAAATGACCGCCAGCATGGCCACGGTGTACTGCTGCTGCTGCCAGCTAATTACCGTGATAAAGAGGCCCGCGATGGCCACAATGCCGGCAGCCAGTCCATCCAGACCATCGATGAAATTCACTGCGTTCATCATGCCGACCGCCCAGAACCAGGTAAAGAGCACTGCTGGAATGGCCAGCAGTTCAACCGCCGGCTCGATCTGCGTTGCGGTTGTGTGGATAAACAGGGTTAGTTCCGGCTGACGATACCAGGGGGCAGCGGGATCATAGGCCGATAAATGGCTGGGGAGCGGGTTGTGAATGCCAAAGAACAGCACGCCATGGAAATAGTGGAAGCCCGGCCCCATCAGAATGAGCACCGCGACCGTCTGCGCGATAATCTTGGGCAGAGGCTTCAGACCACGTATATCATCGTACACGTGAACCGCCACGATGAGGGCGGAGGCAAGCATAAAGAGGACATAAATAACCAGTTCTTTAGGATAGCTGTGACCGAACACCAGTTCCATCGTCTGTGGCACATCGGGCGTGGCTTGCGTCTGCAAAAAAGGCGCGTAAAGCGCCAGCGAGGCCACGACAAAGGCCGCGTAAATGCCCAGCCCGCCAATACGTGGCCGGGTGACGGTATGAATCTTGCCCTCAACCGGCTTCTCGACCCAGCCAACTTTCCGCGCCAGCGCGATTACGCCAAAGGTGAAGAGATAGGTCAAAAGAAACGCTATCCCACCGCCCACGACCAGGAGAGCAATGCTGAGAGACGAGGGCAAGGTTCCCAGTGAGAGCAGTATCAGATTCAAATGTGGCATATACTTTCAGAAGATCCTTTAGTTTGTGTGTTTCAATATCTTCTACCTATGATAACTCTCTCTGGCAAGAGAGGGTAACTACCCGGTAAGAATAGGCCAGGATTTCTCCCACTCGTTACACAGAAGAGCGGAACGACGAGTGCGGGG
>DASZXF010000587.1:0-3176 GCA_035546055.1 Ktedonobacteraceae bacterium | reverse complement strand
AATGAGGAGTTGATTGGACGGGCGCTCCAGGAACTCTCTATTCGCGTGGAAATGGTGCAGACCCAACTCGCAGCGCTCGGCCTGCGCTCGCGTCGCCTCCGGGGAGAGGATCTGGCGCGGATGTATCAGAGCTGTTTATCGCCTGAGCACGCATTACATCATCCCCTGCAACGCCTCCATCTAGGATCTGTCGGGCATCTTCCCCAGGTGAAGTGGCAGACCGCGTCACGCTCTGTTATGGTGTATACCCCGGAACCGAGTGCTGAGGTGGTCAATGGTTCCCTGGCCAAACAACAAGCAACGGACGGACAGTCTGCTCGCCATGCACATATGCGACGCAAGAGCCAGGAGAACCAGTTCAAGGCAATGCCACCCGCCGATTTTTTGCGTCTTGCGGATTTGCTTGCTCCAGCCAGTATTACCGAGGAGCGAGACGCGCTGCGCATCGATGACGAGTATGTTCGTACCCTGGTCGTGACCGCGTTTCCCCGTGAAGTTTCGACTGGTGGCTGGCTTGCCCCACTGCTCATGTTGGATGAGATTCTAGACATCTGCATTCATTTGCATCCGCAGAATCAGGCGGCGATGAGGAGGTTACTCAAACGGCGGCGGGTCGGCTATGCCTCGGCGCGTTCGTTTAATCGCCATCAGGGGCGTCTCGATGACCCGGACATGGATGTGGCACAAAACGATGTCTCCCGTCTCATGAGCCAACTGGCCAGTGGCGGCGAGCGTATGTTTGAGGTCTCTTTCTTGCTGGTCGTGCGCGCCCCAACCAAGGCGGCGCTGGATGAGCGGAGTGACCGCCTGATGGCCTTGCTGCAAACGGTTTTTCTCGATGCCGTGGCCCATCCTGCAACCTTTGAACATGCTCAGGCGTTTCGCTCGTGTCTGCCAGAGGCTCGCGATGAACTTGGGCGAACTATCACGCTTGATGCCTCCTCCATTGCCACCACCTTCCCATTCATCAGTAACGCGTTGATGATGCCGGGAGGAACCTTTCTCGGGCTGACCGGGACCGGAGAACCAGTCTTGCTCAACCCTTGGGATGCGAGTCTTGAAAATCCTCACGCGTTTATGGGCGCTGTGACGGGTGCGGGCAAGTCGTACCTGGGCAAACTGTGGATTGAACGTGGCCTGTTGATCAATGGCAAAACGGGCGAACGGGTGTCGGTTATTGATCCCGATGGCGAGTATGAGAAACTTGCGCACAGAATGGGCGGGACCGTGGTGCGCCTGTCGGCTGGCAGTGAGCATCATCTCAACCCATTTGATCTGATTCCGCCTGGCTGTGACTTTGAATCATACCTGGACAACGTGCGACGGATCGACCGCCTGGCCGAGAAGATTCAGGATTTGCACAGCTTGCTTGATGTGATGCTGGCCGATCCGGGCTCGGTTCTCTCCACGCGGGAAAAAGCGCTCCTGGACCGCGCGCTCTACGAAACCTATCGTCGTGCGGGAATCTCGCCTGATCCGCGCACCCATTTTCATCAGCCGCCTTTGTTACGCGATCTTTCCGACGTATTGAAAAGTGGCGTGTGCGGACAGGATGAGTTTGATCTCGGCTTGCGGCTTTCACGCTACGTCGAAGGAAGTCTGGCTGGTCTGTTTTCCGAACAGACAAATGTGCAGCTTGATTCCCATCTCCTGGTGTGGGATGTGCGCGATATGCGTGGCGATCTGCGCCCTATTGGCATCTTCTTGATTGCCGACTGCATCTGGACGCAAGCGATTTATCAAAGCAATGTGCGCCGAGCGCTCTTCATCGATGAGGCAGCCTCCCTGATTGAGCACGCAGAAGGAGGCAGATTCCTGGCTAACCTTTCCCGGCGCGCTCGCAAGCGCTACCTGCGCCTGGTGGTTATGACGCAAAACCCCGAAGCTTTCGTCCAGGACGAATGGGGCAGTGTGGTGGCGGCCAACGCAGCGATCAAAATTCTCAAGAAGCAAGATCGTACAAGTGTGCGGGCGGTGGCAATCCGATTTGGGTTGACCAGTGGCGAAGAACAGCGGCTGCTCACCTTCGGCGTGCAGGATGCATTACTTTTCGCCGGTGATCGTCGGGTGTTGCTCACTGTCCGGGCCAGCGCCGAGGAGCATGCCATCATCACGACCAATCCAATCGAACTGGCTGAACAGGCGCGGATACACAGCGAAGGGGCAGAGGCCGGGCATCAGGAGAGAACCTGGGACGGGCCGGCAGCGGGCACGACTGTTCAGGAGATGCAACGATGAACGCTTTCCCCCCTTTACTAGAGGTTCGGCCAGCGCGCGCTGCCGGGGCGCGGGATCTGCCCGCGCTCGAAACTGCGCTGGCTTCCCTTGCGCTTGATGAGCGCTCCCCAATTGCCCTGGAACTGGCTGCGACGGCGACCAGCCGTCAGTTTCTCTTACGAGCAGAACAGACGGTCGCGTTGCGTTACCTCGAAAAGCAGGTGCAGGCGCGCTATCCCCAGGCATTGATTACACCTGCTGCAACTGATCCGCTGCTACTGGCACCAGGGGAGGAATGTTCTGTGGTGGAACTGCGTCCGGGGGCTGCGTCCTATCTCCCGCTGCGCTCGTGGAGGGCGCGCGATTTGTTGGAGGAGGGAACCGATCCGCTGCTGGGTATTCTTGCGTCATTTGGCTCCCTGCCTGCCGGGATGCGAGCGGTGGCGCAACTGGCCCTGCTTCCCGCATCTCCCACCTGGTCTGCGCAAAGTCGTCGCTATGCCGTTGAGCATCCGTTAGAGAAAGAGCGCACCCAGACCATGCGCGGTCAACGGGAAGACCGCAGCCTCAAGGATGTATTGCTGCTGGTGCCGGTAGCCTTAATTCTTCTGTTGTTCTATCTGTTTCATCGGTTTCTTCCGAACAGGCTCCTTCAGGTGGGAAGGAGCCTGTTGCATGGTCATGCCCCACATTTGACAGCCCCCGAAACCCTTGCGCTGGCGATTGGTGGGGCAATGCTGCTGGTCGTGGTGTTTGGCGGAGCATTTGGGGTCATGCTGCTCACGAGCCGCTTTGGCGCCTCGCGCATTTACGATCAGCGTCTTGTGGATGAGAAAACTGCGCGACCGGCCTATCGAGTACGGCTGCGCCTCTATGTGATTGCCCCTGGCGCCGGGATTGCTCCTGCTCTGCTAGTGACTTCTCAAACGCCTCTCCGGTGGTGGCAGTTGCCACAAACG
>DASZXF010000586.1:0-4220 GCA_035546055.1 Ktedonobacteraceae bacterium | reverse complement strand
GAGGATCTGACCGAGTTGCGCCGCCTGGAACGGGTCAGACGCGACTTTATCGCGAATATTTCGCATGAGCTGCGCACGCCGCTGGCTTCGGTGAGCCTGCTGGCGGAGACGCTGGAGGACGCCATTGACACCGATCCAGAACAGGCACAGGTGTTTGTGGAGCGCATCGAGTCCGAGGTGCATTACCTCAGCGATCTGGTGGCGGAACTGCTTGAACTCTCGCGCATTGAGTCGGGACGTATGCCCCTCAGCATTGAGCCGGTGGAATCAGCCATGCTGGTGCGCGAGGTGATGGCGCGTTTACTGCCGCAGGCTCAGCGCCACCGCGTACAACTGCGCACAGCGATTGAGCAGGGGACAACTCTGGTGGCAGCTGATAGCAAGCAGATCGCGCGTGTGCTGGTCAACCTGGTTCACAACGCCATCAAGTTTACGCCTTCCGGGGGTACTGTAACCATTGGTTGTCGTCAGGCCGGCGAAACCATGCAAAGCTTTTTTGTGCGCGATACTGGCGTTGGCATCGCCCCGGAAGATCTGTCCAGGGTTTTCGAGCGTTTTTACAAAGTCAGTCAATCGCGCGCGCGCGCCAACTATATCGGCCCCGGCGGCGGGGGCAGCGGACTGGGTCTGGCGATAGCTCGTCACGTGATCGAGGCGCACGGCGGGCGCATTTCCGCCGCCAGCGAACCCGGCAAGGGCAGTACCTTCACCTTTACCCTGCCCATCATCACTGATCCGGCAAAAGCAAGATAAGCCGCGCAGCCTTCCTATTTTTTGAGCGGCGGCCCAACCACTTGTTGCGCCCCGCCCCCTTTTGGGATGAGGTTTGGCGAGCGCGCAATGCTCGCCAAACCTCATCCTTTCCCCTGGAGTGGGGAGGAGAAACGCGCCCTTGCGGCGCTGGAAAAAGTGGGGAGGACTGATATACTCTGAGATGAGCGTCTTTTCGCTCATCTCAGGAAAACAGGATGGGTGGGTGAGCAGGCAAGGAGAGGCTGCTCACAAATGCAGGATAGATTGTGGTAAGCCGGACTATAGGCGATCTTAACTCTATTTTTATACCAAATGTATTGAAGTTCGGCTCCCCCTATGGTACCATTAACAGGGGATTTCTTTTTCTTCTCAGGCCGATTACAAAGGGGATGTGAGGGTCTTGAGAGAAAGAATGTTTCCACCGCTACGTTAAACCTGCAGGGTTTGAACGAAAGGATTACTCTCGTTGAGGTGAACTGGAGTCTCCATTTTGTGTCGGAGATATATCGTGCTCGCCGGGACGCGGGGCTGATATAGCAATATGGATGGTCTGCCAGCGATGTTGGTCGTAGTGTACAGAGAGAAAGAGGACAATCGCTATGAATAAACTGGTGATGGTCATTGATGATTCTTTGACGGTACGCAAAATCATTGAGACCAGCCTGAGGCGCGAGGGCATCGCCTCTGTCAGTTATGCCGATGGCATCGAGGCGTTGAAGGCGCTGAGCGAGAAACGCCACCGTGTACCAGATCTGGTTATTCTCGATATCGGTTTACCCAAAATGGATGGCTACGAGATCGCTCGCCACCTGAAGGCGAAACAACAGTTTGGCAATACGGTTATTATTATGCTCTCCAGTCGCGATGGTGTGATTGATCGCTTGAAAGGGCGCCTGGTAGGGGCCAAGGATTACATTACCAAGCCCTTTAGAACACAAGAGGTTATGTCGGTCGTTCAATCACACCTCTGAGTACTCTCTGAGTAGTGCGAGAACTATGTCTTTCTCTTCGGAACAGCAAAATGCGGATCTTCACCCTCCTTCGCCGGAGTTGAACATCCAGGATCTTGAGCGGATGAGTGATGAGGAGTTCTGGAACTACGCTCGCCAGCGGGCGCACGCGGCTCCTGAACTACCCTCCCACGCGGAATACGTGGATTGCCGCTTGAGCGGCGGTCCCTGCCTGATCCCGTTGAACGATCTGGCAGAGGTGATACCGCCTCCGTATCGCCTGGCACGCCTGCCGGGGATGCCTGCGTGGATGACGGGTATCATGGCCTGGCGCGGTGAAACCATCGCTGTTGTGAATCTGGATCTCTATTTTTTCTTCCCCCAGAGCGCTGATCTCCCGCTGCTGAACAACAGCGTGCTGCTGATTGTCCACGCGGTAGGGCGCGCGCTTGGTTTACTGGTGCCTTCACTGGGCATGACTATGGCTGTGAAAGCGGAGGAGATCGTTCCTCTGGATTCTCCTCATGGACTGCCGGCACGGGAGGCTGGAATTTTTGAAGGGATGTACGCGGATAGACCTATACTCAATATATCCGCGTTGCTGGCCAGCCTGGTCCAGCAAATAGGAATGGCCACAGCGCATGGATGAAACACCCTTTTCTGCCTATTCTGATGAGCTTTCAGCGGAAGACCTGGCGATTATTCAGGCTTTTGATGAAATGTCTGACCTGGCGGTGGCGGGCAATCTGGACGAGCAGCCGAAAGGGCTGGCGGACAGCGTGCTGACGCTGAATACGAATCGAGCTCCCAGTGTGGAAAGCCCGGAAGATATGCTCATGCTCTTTGCCAGCGAGGCGGAGGAGGATATCGGGACGCTGCGACGGGCGCTGCTGGAACTGGAGCAGGATAACGATGCCAGTTCGCCCAGCCTGGTGACGCTGGGGCGCGCTGCCCATAAGCTGAAAGGGACGGCAGGCGCGATGGGCTGCGAGGTGATGTCAACGATTGCTCTGCATATCGAGGAGGAGATTCAACTTCTCAAGGGCAATAAAATCACGGTCCTGACCTGTCTGAGCGCGCTGGTTCACGCGATCCAGGCGCTGGAAGTCTCGCTGCAACACGTGGTTGACGATGGACAGGAGAGTATGCAGCCTCTCCAGGATTTGCTGCAGTCCTTGAATGAGCTGAACGCGGCTGATGAGGATGCGCTGGCGATTACCGGCAAACAAAAGGCGATTACGCCCGAAGAGATATTGGAGCCAGCTCTGACGCTTCCTCCAGCTCCCTTTGACCGGCGCCAGCTCCATACGCTCATTTCTCATACCGAGCACCTGATCGAGCTGAATACACCGCTGCAAAACGTGCAAAAGCAGATTACACAATCGCTGATCGAGCTGCAAGCTGCCCATGGTCGTCTGCACTACCTGGAGGGCGTGCTCTCGACGGTGACGTTTCCCGGAATGCTGGGAGCCGAGGGGTATCAATCCGGCGAGCATTCTGGCTCGTCGCTGGTGGCGCGTATTTTGCAGCGCACGAAACATCCAACTCCACCGCGCGGGCGCTCGGCTTCCTCTCCTCTCATCCCTCCTCCCGGCTCGGAGGCCGCTCTATGGGATGAAATGGAGATGGATCGCTTTACCGAACACAAGATCCTTCTGCAATCCTTTAGCGAGGCGGTGGCAGATGTGGCGACGGCCTCTTCGCAGCTCAAAACCGCTTACGCGCAGATGGAAGCCTTGCTGGAACAGCAGGCTCGCCAGGCGATGCTGGTGCGCAATGATTCGCTGCGCCTGCGCTCGGCTCCTTTTAGCGTGCTGCTGACACGCGTGCAGCATATTGTGCAGGCGCTGGCCCAGCGGCATAAACGCGCGATTCAGCTTGAGACGGCGGGCGAAAACACGGAGATCGACCAGGATATTCTCGATTTTCTGGCCGAGCCGCTTCTGAGCCTGATTCGCGCGAATGTGGCCGATAGTCTGCTCTCGGTGCCGCTTTCACCGCTCCAGGAACCGGATCGACTCTGGCTCAATGCGCAGATGGTTGGCAATGAGATTGTCATTGACCTGGGCTTTTCGATGCCCATTCCTGGCGGCGCCCTGGAGGCGCTGCGCGGTCCGATCCAGCAGGTCAATGGCTCGATTATTCCCCGGCGCAATCCCACCGGCGGAGTTATCTATCAATTGCGCTTCCCACGCGCTCAGGGGTTGATTCAGGGCTTGCTGGTCCAGGCCGGGGGCCAGGGACTTGTCTTGCCTTTACAGCATATCGAGCAGATTGATTATAACCGCCAGGAAGCGCAGGCGCAGATTTATCACCTGGCCGCGCTGCTGAATTTTCCCCTGGCCAGTGGTCTGACCGCTACACTCCCGCCGCCGATTTTGCTGGCCGGCTCGCAGCGCCGCGTGGCCATCCAGGTGGATGAGATTATCGGCGACATCGAGCTGATTATGCGCCCGCTGGACAACCACCTTCAGCGCCCTGGTATTGTGGGCACTGCCATCGATGGCAATGGCAATG
>DASZXF010000585.1:0-2278 GCA_035546055.1 Ktedonobacteraceae bacterium | reverse complement strand
GAAGAGGCAGGCAGGAATCAGTCGGGGTGCGCGGACTCGAACCGCGGACCTCCTGGTCCCAAACCAGGCGCGCTACCAACTGCGCTACACCCCGCTATCCGGGCTGGTTTGTTGTACCGGACGCAGGAGCACTATAGCACGCCTGGGGATGACTGTCAAGCCCTTTTTGGCCAGCAGCCCAACCATTGCTGACAGAACTGACCAACAGAACATGAGCCAGTCAGACTGAGTTGCCTGACTGGCTCATGCTTCCATCTGAAGAGCGTTTTCTTCCTTTCAGCACAAGCAAAAAGCGCGGGAGCCGGGCGCTTCTCACAGCGAGCTGGTTCATTAATGGTAGACAGGCAAGAACACCTTATGAAAGCCTGAGAACCTGGCCTGCTGTAACCGGGAGCTTCCTCCCACTGCTCACGCTTAGCCGCTGGTGCTCAGGGTCACAGCGAGTACCTCCACGTTGGTATTGTTGGGCAAAGTGAGACTTTGCAGCGTTCTGCTGCCGTCAAGTACGATTGTATAAGCAAAAAGATGGATATTGCCGTACTGGGTGGAAGACGGTCCCCAGCGGGTATCCTGCGCCACCGCAAAGCGCTCGTTTGCCTGGGGTGACGAGGCGAACCAGTCGGAAAGAGAAAGATACTGCGTGGCAGTTGAGCCGTCGCTATATGTGACGCGAAAAGGCTGATTCGTCTGATTGCCGTTGACGGCCAGAGCCAGGATGTGCAATTCCTGGTACGAGCCTCCAGGTAAGTTGACACTCACGCCAGATCCGCCGCGCCAGACATTCAGAGCCCCGGAAGAAGCTGGCCCGATCTGGTACCGATGGTAGTTCGAGAAGATCGAGGTACCCAGCGTGGATTTGAGCGCGTCACCTTCACCATCCAGGTTCGCATCGCCAGCATATGTCCCGATGCCGCGCAGGTTATACGGGAGGTTGACCTGGGTATCGTGGATGGTCGGTTGTACGTAGACGCCGCGCTCGGTCAGACGTGGTGCGCTGGCGCTGTCATACCAGTAGACGCGAAACTCGTAGTGATGGCCGCTGATGGCGTTGAAGCTGAGCGGGAACAACTGGTAAAGCGTATTCGGGAAGTTGCTGCGCAAAATGTTTTGTTCTGCCACCACCTGGCCCGTGTTGTTATCTCGCACATCGATAGTGGCCACGGTTGACGAATCCAGGTTGAAATTGTCCACTTTGAGTTCAAAGTAGGCGGTATAATTGCCTGAACCCAGTTCTGCAGTATAGGGTCCCCAGCTCAGGAAATCCGAGTGCGTGTCTCGGATGGGATCGACCTCCCAGGCGTTGAGGCCGTCCAGACGCCCGATGCTGTGATTGAGATTCATGGCCACCCAGTTGAAGGCTCCGCCATCCACCACGATGTCCGCAGCGGTGAGCGTTGGTGCCCCGGGGACATTGTTCCAGTACACGCGGAACTCGACAAAATCACCGGGGGTCGTATTGGTATAGGTCAGGGTAAAATCCTGCGCCGCATTGGCGGCGGTAAAAGCATTCCAGGGAATCGCCCGGCTGGCCAGCGTATTTCCATTGTTGGTTTCGCGCACATCCAGCGTCACCAGATTGGCCGTCGAGGAGCTGGTGGCGTTCACACTGAGACGGAAATGCACAGTGTGCGTGCCGAGAGGTAGATAGGAAATGTACGGGCCGTATACCATGTGATTCGCTGTGGTGCAGGTGCTGGCGCTACATGCCCATCCCTGCGTACCTGCGGGAGCGCCAATCGTATGTCCAAAGGCGGGATCTTGCGTCCCACGCGCGAACGCGGCTCCCTGTGTCCACGGCTCAGCCAGCGCGCTCATGGCCATCATGGCGGAACTTTGCCTGGCCGGCGTGGCCATATCAAAGGGACCAGTCCAGAGCAGGCCGAGTTGATGACTGCTGTTCTCATCGTTGGCCCAGATGGCACTGGCATTGGCAGCCAGGAACGCGGAGTACGACGCTTTATGGTCCTCATCATAGAGGTAGGCCAGGTTGAGCATGAAAATCCCCTTGAACTGTTCCTGATCGCCATCACAACTGGAGGGTTCACAGGGTTCGCGCAGGATGCCAGACGCATAGACCAGCGTGCTGATCGTCGCGCTGGCGATAGCTTCTGCCTTACCGAGATAGCTACTGTTGCCAGTAATCTTGTAGAGATCGGTCAGACCGCCCAGGATGACGCCCTGGTTATACGTCCAGGTCGTCTGCCCGTTATTGGTACACGAGTTCGTCAGGCCATCATTAACCAGGTTCGAGGAGTTAATCAATCCGCTGTTGCTGAAC
>DASZXF010000584.1:0-8135 GCA_035546055.1 Ktedonobacteraceae bacterium | reverse complement strand
CAGGTCACAGGCGGCAAAGCCAGCGGCGGCGCCCGCGTAATCGGAGACAAAGGCCACCACCTCGCCCTTCTGCTGGCGCTGCTTGATGATGCTCAACGCCGAATCGCCTTCGATCAGAGCAATCTTCGCCCGGTGGGCCAGCTCCCGTACAGCCAGTTCATCGCCCTGTGAAAACAGCGCCAGTTCGACACCCTGGCGCTGGCAGGCGGCCACCAGGATCGGCACATTGGCCGATAGACGCGGACGCAGGGCCAGCAGAGCCAGCGGCCTCTCGTCACCCTCGCGGCTGAGAGCCAGCACATAGTTGCCGCGCTGGCGCAGATAGGCCGACTCTGGCACCGCGCCCCAGTCGTCCAGCGGCCCCAGGCTGTAACGAGTGCCATGAAAGATGGCCGTCGCTACCCTGCCGTCAAACTGACCATCGCTGGCCGGCACCGGACGCGTGGCCCGGAACACATCGCCCCAGGGCAGGCCGGCGGCACTGGCTATGCCAGCCGCCCGCGCCAGCGTCTCAGGCCGGCTGATCTCCTCGCTCAACGGCAGCAGATTGGTCAGTTCCAGCTTCTCGGTCAGCAGACGCGCCCCATCCAGCAAGAGCAGTCGCGGCAGGCGCACCGGTCTGCCCGCGCGCGTACCAACCACCGTCACCCCCGCGCGCAGCACGCGAGCACTGGCATTCAGATCCGCGTTCTCCGTCCCGATCAAGGCCGTGCGCGGGTTGACCAGCAGCAGAGCCGCGAACGCCTGGCTGAACGAGAGGGTGAACAGACCCGTCAGGCCGGCAAAGGCCAGGGAAGCCGGCGCCAGCACGCGCTGATAGCGCTCGGAAAGTCCCGGCGCGCAGCGCGCGGGCCGCCTCTGGTGCGGAAAACTGGCAAAGGTGGCCTCGCGGTCCAGTTGAACCGTAAAGGGTCCGCCATAGAGAATCGCCCCGGCGGGTAGCAGCACACCCGGATACACCGGCAGCGGCATACCATCCAGACCGAGAGCCGTCCCGCTGCCCTCCTGCACATGCGCGGCCAGCGGCACCCGTTCGCCGCTCTCCAGGTGCAGAACGGCCTTCCCGCGCGCGGAAGGAGCTGCCGTCACCCGCGCTTCATGCTCCTTCCAGGCTGTGCGCCGGGCCTGCACTTCAGTCAGCAAACGCAGCGACTCCGCGCCCGCCACCGCCAGACCCAGCGGACTGCGCGCAAGGGTCAGCAGGGCGATGCCGGGCAGACTGAATAGCAGATCGGCGCCGACCCGGCCCAGCACGTGATGAATGCCCCGGCGCACAGTGGGGAAGCTCTGGAGCAAACCCAGCACGCTGGCCGTATAGGCCGCCACGTTCTCACCGGGCAGCGCTTCGTCCAGGCCCGCCGCGCGCCGCACCGCCAGGAAGCCCAGACCCAGGACCGTCGATGTCGTGCGCGCCACGCCCTGAATCAGAGGGATGGGATCAAGTGGATACGCCGGGCGATCCTCTCCGCCCAGGTCCGGCAGTTCCACCTCGGCCACATCGGAGAGAAGATCTTCCAGGTCCACCTCGTGCTCGGTAAATTCGACCAGCACCCGTCCGGTCAGCGGATTGGCCGTCGCGTGAACGCCCGGATGGCGCTCCAGACGCTCCACCACATGTTTTGCCACCGAGGGATCGCGATCCAGGCCGCGTACCGCGATCCGCGCGCGCACCGTCTTCCCATGCTTTTCGCGTCTCACCGGCGGCAACTCGCTCGCCCCCGTCGTGAGATCGGGAGCCGGCGACTGAGCACGCAGATGCTCCAGGTCGAGTACACGCACAGCCTGGAGCACTTCCTCTTCACTGACCACAGAGGCCTGAAAGATGATTAACACCGAGCCGGTCAGCGGATTGGCCTGGACACGTTGAACTCCGGCAAGCTGGCGCAACTGCGCCTCAATCTGCTGCCTGCCCTGGCCCGACCAGCCGGCCATATGCACCCGCACCCGGCCCGTCACCGTATGGACAACACGCGGCTCCGCGCTGATAACGCCTCCTCCGCCCATAGCAATTCCTCGTATATTTTCTAGAAAAACCGTTTTTGCCCCCAACAGGAGCCAGACAAAAACCGCATATGGAGCGGCGCCGCCCCATGCACAGGAAAGATACCTGGCTCCTCTTTTCTGGCAACGCTTCGTTCAGCAAGCAATTCTGTTTTCATACGTCAACGAGCAGACCTCTCGGCCTGTCCGGCCCGGTGCTGCCAATCCTTCTGGACCGCCTGAGCCTCCACCCACATATCTTCCATATCTTCACGCAGTCGCGCCACCGTGCGCCGTACCGTGACATTCCCCTGTGCCGTCCAGACGCCCATGCGCTGAAGCAGGCGATCCACCACGACCTCAGCCCGTTCCAGCGCTGGTTGCGCTTCCTCCCGGGGAGTTTTCGCCTTCATCGCCTGCCGCTGCTCTCCGGGCAGGTCCAGGCGATCCGCCTCCTCGCGGAAAGCCCGCGCGGTCTGCTGCAAACGCCGGATGGCGCTCCCTGTCCAGTAGCCGAGCTGCGCACCGGCGCGCGTCAGCATCTCCTCCGCGCGCTCAGGCGCCGAAGCTGGCACCTCTCGTTCCTGTGTCGGCATCATGGCTAGTATCCTCCCGCGCTGGCGGCGGCTTTCGGATTGGCAGCCCTGGTAGTTTTGCGCCGGGGCGTGGACGTTCCCGCCTCCGCTTCAGCCGCTCTCCCTTCGCCGCTCTCCTCCGTCTCCTTCCGGCTCTCCTGCCCCTGTTCACCCTTCTCCTGCGCGGCATGAGTGGCAGCCTCGCCCGCGCGCTGAACACCCTGGCCAACGTTTTTCGCGAAGGATGTCACCACATCGCCAGCGGCCAGCACCCCGGCCACGCCGTACACCAGACCTTTGCGCATGACCTTACGCGCGCGGGGAGAAAAGACAGCGGCAGCCACCGCCGCTGTTATGGCTATCTCAGGCTCTGCAAAATCTTCAAACTCCATCTGATTCCCTTTCCCTTTCTCTCTTCCATTGCTACCGGCCCACCAGGCGCGGGTCAGCAGCCGCCAGCACACCTCGCACTGACGATGAAAAACAGAGGCCAGCCACGCGAGTTGACGCTGCCCGGGACACAGCACCGCTTCCCACCGAAAACGCCGGACGCTGGCAGACATTCATGCATACACCACGCTCACCTCATCGAAATACGCAGTCTCTCACTCTTGAGAAAAGGACACCGCCCCGGCCAGTCCGCTCGCGTATTCACCGCCGCCATCGCTTCCCCCAAAAGATCTCAACCAGCGGCAGGGTTTGACCGCGTAAAGCAGGCGTCCTATCCCATAAGGATAGTGTAGTATTAGAACAAATATTCTATTTCCAGACCACAAATTACCGCACCAGGGCAGGGAGACTCAGAAGGCCTGCTGCAACGCGCGGGTGATTGTCCAGGCCTCGCCCACCATGCGCTCGATCAGCTCGCGCGTTGAGGGAATATCGCGGATCAGGCCCGCGACCTGGCCGGCCCAGACAAAGCCCTCCTCAAGTTTGCCCTCCAGAGAGGCACGCCGGTTCACGCTGCCGGCAATCAGGGGCAACATCTGTTGCAGACGCTCCTGACCATCCACGCCCGCCTGCTCAAGTTCCGTTTCGGTCTGCAGAATACGCTCCGCCAGCCCGCCCTTGAGGACACGCGCGGGCCGTCCAAGGCTACGCTCAATGATCACGGTAGCCAGTTCGTCAGCGTCCAGCAAGGCCTGCTGATAAGCGGGATGGGCGTTGCTCTCGCGCACAGCCACAAAACGCGTGCCCAGTTCAACGCCAGCGGCGCCCAGGGCCAGGGCGGCTGCCAGGCCGCGTCCATCGGCGATGCCCCCGCTGGCCAGGACGGGAATCTGCACCGACTCGGCGATGCGCGGGGTCAGCACCAGGCTGCCGATATCATCGCGTCCCAGGTGGCCGCCGCCCTCAAAGCCCACGGCGATCACCGCGTCCGCGCCCAGGGCTTCCGCCTTGCGAGCCGCGCGCACGCCCGCCACCAGGACCATCGTGCGCACCGGCACGCCGCTCTGCTGAATACGGCGCAAAACCGGCTCAGGATTGCCACCTGTAATACTGATCACAGCGGGGGCCAGTTCCAGCGTCACATCCAGAAACGGCTCCAGAGGAATATGCCCGATGGGAAAATTCACCCCGAATGGCTGCGTGGTCAGGCGTTGCGCCTTCTGAATATCGGCGCGCAACTCCTCCGGGGTGGCAAAACACGCGCAACCGATCTGGCCCAGGCCGCCGGCATTGGACACCGCCGCCGCCAGTTCGGCATACGAAAGACGCGCCAGCCCGCCCTGCACAATGGGATAGCGAATATTCACCAGTTCAGTAAAACGCGTATGCATACGCTCCGGCAACGCGACGGCCATAGGGATTTCCTGCCTTTCACCATTGAGATTGTTTCTGCTCCGGCCCTCATTGTATCACCGGCATCCCCGGCAAAGATAAGCGCGCCGCTGACCGCAAAGGAGTCAGCAGCGCGCTCATGCTGCCACAAACAGAGAGAGCCGGATCACCTTAGAAAATGGAGGTAATCAGGGCCATCATCATCAGTACCAGGGCTACGAGCAGGATAGCGAGGACGAGGATGCCGGTGCGGGCGTAACGCAGGCCGTAATCGCGCACCTGAATCAGCGAGGCCTCGTCCTCGTCCCTGGCCAGCCGGGCTCTGGCCGGCGTGGACAGATGGCGCGTCCGCCCCTTCAACGCGCCACACATGTAGAGATGCATACTATAGCGATATCCCCCGCACATCGCCGCAAGAATGAGAGCTATCGCCACCAGAGAGGCGAAGATGTTCATGATTGTCTCCTTGCCAGATACCCAGGCTCCGGCCACTTATTTCATCCTGTACCATTGCATATCAACAGCTTCCATAATAAAGACGCTGGAGAGCATGGTAGATAAAAAGTCGCAGCCTGCATTTCTGGCAAAGAGAACGCGGTGGGAAAGAGCCGGCCAGTTCAGAGGGTGGCCGTGACCTTGCGCAGCTTTCCCCCGCGCACAAAGTTGATGACAATCGGCTGGCCCGTGCGATGCTGGCGCACGATGCGTTGCAGGTCACGCGGTTCGCCCACCGGGCCGCCTGCCGCGCCAATGATGATGTCCATGCGCTTGAGTTCCGCCCGGTCCGCCGGACCTCCAGGGCGGATTTCCAGCAGTTCCATGCCGTAGCGCTGGGACAGATTCAGGGACTGGCGCAGGGCTTCATCCAGTTGAACCCGCATACCGCCGACGCCCAGCGAGACACCAGCCGGCGCGGCGGAGGCGTGGCGCTGCTTCATGCGTCCCACGGCCAGGGTGACCGTATCCAGCGGAATCGAGAAGCCAAGTCCCTGAGCCATAGGCATCATCGCAGTCGTAATGCCGACCACGCGTCCCCGGCTATCCACCAGGGGACCACCGGAATTGCCGGGATTGATGGAGGTATCGGTCTGGATCAGGCCGGTCATCTTGCGCACACCGGGCGCATCAAGCGTGCGGTTGAGCGCGCTGACCACCCCGGCGGTCACGGTCCAGTTCAGCCCATAGGGATTGCCCACCGCGATGACGAGTTGTCCCACCTTGAGGGGCGCGGGATGCAGTTCCGCCACAGGCAGGTGATCGGCCCCGATGCGCACCACAGCCACATCGACATCGGGATCAGCGCCCACCAGCCCGGCGTCAAAGCTGCGCTCATCTGCCAGGGTCACACGAATACGCCGCGCCTGGGCCACGACATGGGCATTGGTAAGAATCTGGCCATCGGAGGAGAAAATGAAGCCCGAACCCAGGCCGGACTCAGGGCGACCATAGCCATACGCGCGATAGCGTCCGCCCTCGCGCTCAATATCAATCCGCACTACCGCCGGCCCTACGCGTTCCGCCGCCGTTGTCACCGAGCTTGAATAGGCATCAAGCGCCTGGGCATCCTGTTCTTCTATACTCATATTTCACACAGCTTTTTCTGTGGAACCCTCTGTTTCCAATCCCACCGGTCCTCTGCGTTGCCGCAACTGACCAGGGATCGCCACGGAGGAACCCATCCGCAGGATGGCGCGTGCGAGGCTACAATTCCTTTGCGATTGTTCACATTGTATCACATTGATATTTCGCTTCGTCAACTTTCTCTGTTCGCCTTTCCGGGTAGCGCCAGGGAAAAGCGCCCATCTGCGAAAAGTGGACAGCCGGGAGCGGTTAGGCTATACTTGGCGAAAACGACAAGCACTGCGCGGGGCACGCGCTCGGCGATAGCCCTCGCTTATGACAATAAACGAAGAAGGATTTGCATGTCAGAGACAGATGTTTTGATTGTGGGCGGCGGGCCGGCTGGATTGGCTGCCGCCGAGGCAGCGGCGAAACAGGGAGCGCGCACGCTGGTGCTGGAACGCCAGAACGAGATCGGCTATCCCGTCCACACCAGCGGGGGCAGTTGGATCAGCGATATGCGCGCCCTGGGCATTCCAGAACACCTCTACCACCCGATTCAGAAGATCTATTTTGTTTCTCCCCAGCGCGAAATTCCCCTCTACTATGAGCAACCCGTCTGCTGCGTAATTGATGTACGCGGGGTTTATCAGCATCTCGCGGGCCGCGCGGTCAGCGCGGGCGCCAGCATTCGCGTGCGCCACACGGTCGAGCAGACCCTGACGGAGGGTACGCGTGTGCGCGGCGTGACCGCCAAAACGCATGTAGGCGAGCGTCTGAGCTTTACCGCGCCGGTCACCATCGACGCCAGCGGAGTAGCCCGCCATGTCAGCGTGCGCACCGAAATGGGGCCGGCCTTCCGCCGCTATGGCTTTGGCGCGGAATACGATCTGTACGCCCCTCATTATCCCCAGGACGAACTGTACCTGATTATGGGCAGCCAGTTCGCGCCCCGTGGCTACGCCTGGGTTTTCCCGCGCGGCAATGGTCGCGTGCGCCTGGGCGTGGGCGTACTGCATCCCGACAGCGACGAAGACGCTCGTGTATACCTTGATCGCGTCATGCACGAACTTCCGCAGATCGCCGACAAATTGAAGGATGCCAGTCCAATTGAGTACCACACCGGCCTTTTCCCCTCCGAGGGACCGGTTGAGCGCTTCTCGCGCGATGGTCTGCTGGTGGCGGGTGACGCAGGGGGACACGGCTCCACCCTGGTCGGCGAGGGCATTCGCTTCGCGGTCTACGCCGGTCAACTGGCCGGCCAGGTCGCCGCCGAAGCGGTCAAAAGTGGCGATACCTCGGCCAGCGCGCTCGCTCGTTTCGACAGGCAGTGGCGGGCACGCTTTGGACGGGACATGGATATTTCTTATATGATTAACAAGCGCATCGCCACCTATAGCGACGCTCAATGGGATGGCGCGCTGGATCTGATGAAGCGTCTCACGCCGGCTCAGATGGCTCAAACCCTGCGCGGTGACTATAGCGCGGGCCTGGTGATGGGCATTCTGGCCCGCAACCCCGGCCTGGTAGCCACCGGCGGCAAAAAGTTCCTGGACCTGATGCTTGAACGCATCAACAGGCCGGTCGGGAATATTTCCTGAGCGGCGGCGAGTTGTCATTATCAAAAGAATACTTGCTCTGAGAAAGGCAGTTTATTACCCGTGCAAGATACACAAGAACAGAAAATTGTCATGTACGCCACCAGCTGGTGTGGCGACTGCCGGATGGCAAAACGCTGGTTCGATCAGCATGGCATTGCCTATGACTACATCGACATCGAACAGGATGACGAAGCCACCGCCTACGTCAAGCGAGTCAACGGCGGTCGCAGCAGCGTGCCAACCATCGTCTTCCCCGATGGCTCCATTCTGGTTGAACCCTCCGCCCGCGAACTGGCCACCAAATTCGCTCTGTAACCAGATAATGGCCGGAGCCAGATACATGGATGCGTGCAGAACATGCTCTGCACGCATCCATGTATCTGGCTCCGGCCATTATCTGGTTACATCTTTCCTTTTTTGCAAAGCGCTGAAAAATTGCTCGCGCTGTTCAAAAGAGCGGCAGATCCCCGGAAGACGGCCATCCCGGCCTGGAGCGGATGCGGCGACCCGCTTGAACAATGTATACTAGAGTTAGACATCCTCAAACCTTTATGGTATACTTTCCCTTATGCTGTAGCGTGCAGTTGTTGCTAAAAAATGAACTCAGGTGTTCCTACGAGAAAATTGATTAAGGTAA
>DASZXF010000583.1:0-1822 GCA_035546055.1 Ktedonobacteraceae bacterium | reverse complement strand
CCAGGATGATTTCCTGTACGCCGTCGTCGTCGATGCGCTGCACCAGCTCGGTAATGCGCAGCTGCTCCGGCCCAATGCCGTCAATGGGTGACACCAGCCCGCCCAGCACATGGTATGTCCCCTTGTAGCTGCCGGTTTTCTCCAGCGCCACAATGTCGAAAGGCTCGGCCACCACCGCTACAACGGTTTTGTCGCGGGCCGGGTCGGTATATAAATCGGACAGTTCCTGCCCTGCCGGCACCAGCGCAAAGGTTTTTTGGCAATAGCCGATGCCGCTATGCACGTCTTGTAACGCCGTGGCCAGCGTGCGCGCCCTGGCCGGGTCGCTGCGCACCAAATAATACGCGTAGCGTTCGGCGGTACGCGGGCCAACACCGGGCAATTTACCCAGCGCTTCAATAAGATCGGTCAAAGCGGGCGGCAGAATGGCCATGGCACGAGCGAACTACAGGCCGAGGTCGCCAAGCGCGCCCATCATGGGCTGCATTTTTTCAGCGGCAAGCTTCTGGCTGGCGGCGATCGCCTCTTTTACTGCGTCTTCAACCCAACGTTCCAGCTGGCCGATGTCGTCCAGGTCGACGTATTCCGGGTCAATGTGAATCTTTTTGATTTTCTGCTCGCCGGTAATTTCTACCTTAACGGCGCCGTCTCCTTTTTCAACCGTAATAATTTCCTTTTGCAGCTCTTTTTGCAATTTTTTTACTTTCAATAGCATTTTGGCTTGATCAAGTCGGCCCATAGTTCACTCCTTACTTATGTATTGTATCAGATGGGGCGAGCTGTACCAGAAATGTGCTCTTGGTTTCCGGTGCTTCTGGCCAGGCCACGAAGTAATGGCGGAAACCGTACCAGGCACTGGCCAGCACGGCCAGGCTGACGAGCCCCAATCCTACGCCTTGGGCGATGGTGTTGCGCGGGAATACCACGTACCAGCGGTCCAGCAAAAAGCCGGCCCCGGCTGCCACCAATATAAATATGAACGGCACTACAACGCTCAGGCTTACGCCGCCGCCCAGCGCCACCAGCGCCGCACCGGCCAGCAGCAAGATCAGCAGTAGCTGTGTGCGTGCCAGCCGCAGATGCTTGGCGTGTACGTATACGCCCAAAAAGAGCGCGCCAATGCACAGTGCGTTCAATACGGCCAGCTCCCCGAGCCAGTGCTCCGGCCACAATGGGCCGCGCCACAGCAGTTGCACCGGTACGTCCAGCAGATTGCGAATCACGGTGAAAGGCTGCGGCCAGCCAACGGCGGGCAGGCCCGCCAGTTCTTTGGCAAACGCCGGGTCATGGTAGAGTGCCCATGCGAGCGGTGCGAGTGCAGCCAGCACGAGAAAGCCGCCGAGTGTGACCATCCACAGGTGTTTTTTGAAAGCCCGGTCGATAGTCTTCCATTGCCATACAACCCCGGCGCCAATAAACCACATCATGCCGGGTATGTACAGGAAGACGGCGGCCAGCACCAAAGCCAATATAACCGGCAGTGGTTTCGTGCTGTGCTTCAGCCAAACGCCGCAGGCTGTTAAGCACAGGAGGCCAAACAGCAATACATCGGGCGTCCCCAGCCGGGCGGTATGTAAAAACCAGGCCGAAGTACCGAATAGAACCGTGCCCAACACTGCGGTGCGCTCACCGTACCAATGCCGGGTAAGCCAATAAAAAACGCTCAGGGTGAGCAGGCCAAATAATGTGGCAGTCAGGCGCATCATGAGCAGGCTGTCGTGCCGCACCAGCAGGAGCGCATGCCCCACCAAAATAAAAGGTGCATTTAACGGATGGTGCGTAAGCGTATCACGCCAGTGAATGCTCGAAAACAGGCTGGTGG
>DASZXF010000582.1:0-3778 GCA_035546055.1 Ktedonobacteraceae bacterium | reverse complement strand
ATCCTTTCCCTTGGGGCGGGGTGGGGAAACGCGCCCTGGCGGCGCTGGAAAAGGGGGGATGACTGATATGCCTATCATAGCAGATCAGGACCGCGCCTTTTCTGCTTTCCACTTTTCCCCACCACAAAGAGAATAGGTCAGTGTCAAGGTTACTTGCAAAAGACAAGTTATTTAAAGGAGAAAAAGCAGATGACAGGTTTAAACAACGCCGCCGGCAAATATGCATCCGTGAATGGAATTGAACTGTACTATGAAGTGCATGGAACTGGCAAGCCCTTATTGATGCTTCACGGCGGTTTTGGTACGTTTGAGATGTTTGCCGCGCTTTCACCCGCGCTGGCGGAGCGTTACCAGGTAATCGGCGTTGACCTGTACGGACATGGACGAACCGCGCTGACGGAGCGCCCGTTCAGTTTTGAGAACATGGCCGATGATATTGCTGGCCTGATCGAGTATCTTGGATACGATAAAGCCGATATCCTCGGCTACTCGCTGGGTGGCGCGGTGGCCCTGCAAACCGCTTTTCGCCATCCTGAGCGGGTTAACAAGCTTGTGCTGGTCTCCACGCCGTTTAAACGGACTGGCTGGCATCCTGAAATGCAGGCCGGCATGACCGCCTTCGCGCCCGAATTTTTCATGGGAACGCCTCTCTACGAGGCCTATGTTCAGGTGGCGCCCCGACCTGAAGACTTTCCGCGCCTGGTTCAGAGCATGCGGACAACCTTGAGCCAGGACTATGATTGGACCGAGCAGGTGTCCGCCATGCAGGTGCCGACGCTGCTGATCGCCGGAGACGCGGACGGTCTGCCTCCATCTCACGTAGTCGCGTTCTTCAATCTCCTTGGCGGCGGCTTGCGGGATGCCGGCTGGGATGGAGCGCACCTCATTCCCTCGCAACTTGCCATCCTGCCCGGTGGCACGCACTACAATATTGTCTCCCTGGCCGATCTCATCCTTCCGGTCCTCTATCCCTTCCTGAACCGCTAACCAGGATAACCCATGTGTCGCCCCGTCTCTCCTGCGAGACGGGGCGCAGAGATCAAGCATAACATCTGCAATTGAACGGGCTATGAACTGCTGGTCTGCTTGCGCCATTTATCGCTGAGCCGGCGCCAGATCTCGTGGAGGCGGGCAAATTCATCAGTGGGGGGCAGATGGCCGCCGTAGCGGGCCTGCGCATAGGCTTCGGTGATAGCTTCCAGCTCTGGTTCAAGCAGCGGTTGCTGGCTCTGCAGGCGCCGGCGAAACTCGTAGGGTGTTTCATTGCTGGCGCGCGGATAACCTCGACTGCTGGCCTGCGCCAGAAAGGCCTGATAGATGTCGCGGATAGTGCGCACCTCCGAGGGCGCCGGGAAGAGATGGCCACTGCCGCTGGCGGCGCCGGGACGAACAGCGGCGGGTTGACGCCGGAAACTGCGCCAGAGAGCCAGGAGGAGCAGGAGCAGCGCCCGGCCCTGTTGCAGGACAAACGCGCCGCACTGGCGCCAGAACAATCTCCAACTCCAAACGCTCTGCCTCTCACCCTTCTTCTGCGCGCGTTTCCTCTGGCGCAGCCGCCTTCTCTTCCCGTATTTTGCCAGGGCATAAAGCGAACTTATGAGCAAAAACAGGATAGCCCCACTGGCGATAACTGTCCCAAGCGCGAGCAGGGCCATTTCTGCTGACGTAGTGGGAAACGTGACATGGGGAAAGTTCTGCGGTAGCCCGGCGTGTTGCGGCGGCGGCGGTCCCTTCAAGGGGGACGTAAATTGGATAGCCGGTGCCGGCATGGGGGTGACTTCAGGGATAGAGACGCTGATTCGCCCGCTGACAAAGAGCGCGCCAATCAGCGCGGCGGCTATGACCAGGCCCAGGGCCAGGAGAGCCTGGAAAATAATGCGCTCCTGATGACGCGTGCTGTTCGCCAGGGTGGCGGTATGATAGCGCCGTTTCGCGCTGGCCTTTTGCAAGGCCTGGGCCAGCAGACCCGGCCAGACAAAGGCCGGCAGGAGCAGTACCGCCTGCCAGTAATGCGCGCTGCTGCCCAGCAAGCCCTCGCCGAGGCTGACACCGATCAAGATGAGAAGCAGGGGCATGGCTTTGCGCAAAAAGAGCGCGGCATTTGAGCTTTCGCGCACCTTCTGATAACTGAGCCAGGAGAGCAGCGCGAACAGACCTCCCAGGACCAGCAATTGCATATCCCATTCCACCGCACCCGCGTCGTGATTCAAAGCCTGGAGCCATGCCGGATCAAAGAGCGCAAAGCGAGCGGCATAGAAGCGCAACCAGAGGCAAACGACCAGGATCACCAGGACCGCGCTCCCCATTGGCAGCGCCACCAGCAGCCGGCGCACACGCCAGGGCAATTCGCTCTCCGGCCACTGATCGACAAAGCGTTTCAGACCATGAGAGAGTCCATAGAAGAACAGCACCACCAGAAAGAGCGCCCAGATAGGCAGCAGCGGATCGTCCTGGCCCGCGAAAAACCCGGCCATCACCAGTAAAAGCGCATAGACCAGGCAGCACTCCATGCCCATCACCAGCAAGGGAAGCAAGCGCTCCCCAAAGGTCGTGCGCGCAGGCATATCAGCGCTGTTAGCTCGCGCTGGCGCTGGTCGCTGTGGCGCAGCCAGCGCCGTCTGGCTCTCATCCATCGTCGTTCTCATTATCTTTTTTTTCAGTCAGCAACGGGCAATATCATAGCAACAGGAAAGAAAGTTCCTCTATTGTATAATCCTGTTGTAGAGGAAAAAAGTTTCTTCTCCGCCGCTATAGTGCAAAAGTACCACGCGAAAAAGTCGGCCCGGTGGCGTCCATTCTCAGAAGCGCGAAAAATAGTACCAGTTGTGCGGCTATCGCTTGCTCTGTCATGCTGACACGCGTAAAATAGACCTATCCACAGAGATTAGCGGAGAGGATCATTGCAAGATGTCTCTACTTTTACAGCTTAACTATGCCCTTTTTCAGGCTATCAACGGTCACGCCGGGTCGCACCACTGGCTGGACGTATTGATGGTCTTCTGTGCCAACTACCTGATCTTTTGTTTCCCCCTGGTGCTGCTTTTGCTGTGGGGCCGGCCCGTAAACTGGCGCGGGCAGCCGCTTTCGCCCGATGCGCTGGAACTCCTCGGTGAGCGGCGCGCGGTTGTGCTCTGGACTGCCTTTGCCTGTATCGCGGCCTATGGCATCAACCTGCTCATCGAAAAATTCCTCTTTGAGCCGCGCCCTTTTATCAGCCATCATGTCACGGTGCTGATCAGCCATGCCGCCGACGGGTCGTTTCCCAGCGACCATACAGCCTGGTCGTTCGCCGTAACCGGCATGTTTCTCCTTCTGCTTGGACCGGCCTGGCGCCGCGCCCAACGCCTGCACGCCCGGACAGATGACCCGGCACCTCTCCACGCGCTGATCTATCCCGCGCTGATGACGCTGCTGGCCCTGCTCATGAGCTGCCTGATCGGCTTCTCGCGCATCTTCGTCGGCGTTCACTATCCCGGCGATATCCTCGGAGGCGTCCTCAGCGGCCTGCTCGCGGCCTGTCTGATTACCCTGGTGCGCTTCTGGCTCAACCGACCCACCGGCGCGGTCATTCGCTTCGCCGGCAACCTGCGCCTGGCGTAACCTTCAATAGAACCAGCCGGCTACGTGACGATATATGGGATCATCCAAACGTACCCCACCCCACTTTAAAAAGGAAGGACGGGTGCGGAGCGGCGAGCGTGCTCGCCGTCCCGCACCCGTCCTTCCTTTTTAGAGTGGGGTGGGGTACGTTTGGATGATCCCATATATCGTCACGTAG
>DASZXF010000581.1:0-4745 GCA_035546055.1 Ktedonobacteraceae bacterium | reverse complement strand
CCGACCGCGTGGGCCACCGCCTGGGCCTGGGGCATGAGCGCCTGAAACTGCTCCAGGGTCAGCGATTGCGCGCCATCTTTGAGCGCTTCCTCGGGATGGGGATGCACTTCGATGAGCAGCGCATCGGCCCCGGCAGCAATAGCAGCCAGAGAAAGGGGCGTCACCAACTCTCGATGCCCGGTTCCCTGGCTGGGATCAGCAATGATCGGCAAATGCGAGAGCTGCTTGACGACGGGAATGGCGCTGAGATCCATCGTATTGCGCGTCATGGGTTCAAAGGTGCGAATGCCGCGCTCACACAAGATCACCTGGTCATTGCCCTGCGCGAGAATGTATTCCGCTGCCAGCAGCCATTCTTCAATGGTGGCTGCCATGCCCCGTTTGAGCACCACGGGGGTGTGCGTTTTGCCCACCGCGTCGAGCAGCATGTAGTTTTGCATATTGCGTGTGCCGATTTGCAGCAGATCAGCGTATGCGCAGACCAGCTCCACGTCGGTCGGCGTCATGACTTCGGTGATGATCGCCAGACCAAAAGCATCACGCGCTTTGGCCAGCAATTTGAGTCCGGCTTCTCCCAGACCACGGAAGCCATAGGGAGAGGTTGAGGGCTTGAACGCCCCGCCGCGCAGGATGACGGCCCCCTGACGACGCACCCATTCAGCGGTGGTCATCAGTTGCCGTTCGCTTTCCACGGTACAGGGGCCGGCCATCATCACGAGATGGCCATCGCCGAGAGCGACCTGGCCACCGTCGACGCACGCGGCGGGGACCGTGACAATGGTCCGGGTGGGATGGACGCTTCGACTGCCGAGTAAGGGATGATGAGAAGAGGGGTATGCGTGCATGACGCTGATCCTTTCGTTTGGGAGTCGCGGGTTTCACCTCCAGCAGGAGGCGACAGGTCTGCGGGATTGTCGCCTGGGGCTGACACCGCAGATGATAGATGGTCCGGGTTGGAGACGCGGAGCAGACGATCCAGGCGCCCGGCTGGAGCCATACCAGCCGTTCCGCCACCCCGAAGCGTTCCCTCCGGCCTCCTCGGTTCGAGGCAAAGCGAGAGCCGGAGCCGATTTCTCGCACCCCGCTCCCGTGCGCCTCGATGGTCCAGGGGGTGTGGGCGGTCAGCACCACCAGGATGCCGCGTGCGTCCGTCTCGCGCGTGGCGTCCAGCACGACCCGCCCGTTCGCCAGCGAGCGGAGCGAGGCGTGCGTGAGCAGTGGAGTCGGCGCATGGAACACCGGGATCGTTTCCCGGCGGAAGCCTTGTCCCACCCGCCCCAGGCGCAAGGCGAGCCTGGTGGCCGTCGAGGGCGTCAGCATGACCCCCTCGGTGATCCGCTCCTGCCCGATGTGCCTGGCGAGTATCACCCGAAAGATACGCATGGTCATGGCTTCCCTGCCTCTTGCCGCGCGAGTGCGGGGGGCAAGGCATCCAGGAAGAGGCGGATATCATCCCAGTCGGTGCGCGGGTGCAGCACGCAGGCGCGTAGCGCCCATTGCCCATGCAGTTCGGTGGTCGAGAGAAACGCCGTGGACTCCAGGTCGCGTAGAAGATGCTGATTGCAGGTTCGGATGTGCTCTTCGTCGCCCTGCGCCCAGGCTGGCTCATAGCGAAAACAGACGGTGGAGAGTTCAACGGGGGCCAGCAGGCGCATCCCTGGCAGGTGGACAAGGCCGGCGGCCAGCAGCGTTGCCAGATCCCGGTGGCGCATGACCAGGCTGCGAACCCCGGCATATCCCAGGGAGCGTAGCACCGCCCATAGCACCAGCGCGCGTGGTGCCCGGCTCACTTGCGCGCTCAAGTCACTGAAATGGGGATGCTCATCCTCCACCTGCTTGAGATAGGACGGCGTTGGACGGGCAAACGCCTCTTTCAGTGCCTGCTGCTCACGGACCAGCAGACAGCCACTTTCGTAGGGTACCCCCAACCATTTGTGTCCATCGAGGGACAGCGAGTGCGCACGCTCGATGCCTCGATAGCGCTCGCGTAGGCGCTCATCGACCCAGCCCAGACCGCCATAGGCGCCATCGACATGCAACCCGAGATGATGGCGCTCACACACCTCCGCCAGGGCTTCCAGCGGATCAATCGCCCCGGTGTTCGTGGTGCCGACCGTGGCCACCACACAACAGGGCAAGATGCCCAGCCGCTCATCGCGCTCCATGGTTTCCTGGAGGACATCCAGGCGCATGCGCCCCTCATCGTCCGAAGCAATGACACACACGCGGCCCAAGCCCAGGACATTGGCCTGTTGATGCACACTGGCATGCGTTTGATCCGAGACATAGATGGCCAGGGGCGAGAGACCCTGCAAGCCATGTACGCGCATATCGCGTCCCAGGCGGCGGGCCAGCCGTTGACGCGCGGCGGCCAGTGCCAGCAGAGTCGCTTGAGAACTGCCCGTGGTGAGGACTCCCCCGCCGTGAGGCGGCAGGGCAAACCCGGACAACTCCGCCAGCCAGCGAATCGTTGCCAGTTCCATGTAGGTGATGGCCTGATCGCCTCCGATGCAGTTCGGATTGAGCGCGGCGGCTAACAGGGAGGCCAGCACGCCCCATTCGTTGACTCCCCCGCCCACGTAGGCATAGGAACGGCGATGGTTGATACCAAAGGTCGCATGCTGGCTGACCTCCTGCAATTCGCTCAGGAGGTGGGCCGGGTCAAGTCCCTGCGCTGGCAAGGGCGCCTGCTGCCAGCGTTCCCGTTCTTCGCGCGAGAGGGGCTGATAGATCGGGCGCTCGTCATAGAGAAAGGTTCGGGCCTGTTCGAGCACGTGCTGTCCGACCCGTTTGAAGTGCTCCGCATCCAGCGCCAGGCGATGCATCGGAAGATGCTGTTCCCGGCGCGCGGTCATGCCTTGCCAGGGAGTTTCAGGCCAGGGGGGCATCGGCATCCTCCTCCCTGGTAAACCAATCGGTGGCTCCCTGGCGGGCAAAGTCCGAAAGCACCGACCAGTCTTCCTGCTCACGTCCCGCGTCCAGCGCCGCCAGTAAATGGCCGTAGGCCACATCGGCGTAGGGCAGATCGAGGTCACGCTGTTGTCCGAGGTGGAGCGCCAGATCAAGCATTCTGAGGCCCGCTTGCACCGACAACTGCGGATCAGAGAAATCCCGCGCGCCAATCCTGCGCACGGCGTCAGCGGTTTGCTGCCACAGCGACGGCGCCTGGAGGAGGTCGGCCAGGCGGCTCCGGTTCAGATGGTAGGCGTCGATCAGGGCGGCGGCTTCGCCCAGTGCCTCGATCAGACTGGCGCGCAGCAGATGCCAGGCGAGTCCCATGACATTGGCGGCCTCCACGCGTTCTCCCAGATCATACAGGCGTTGTCCCATACAGGCGAACAGGGGCATCACCTGCCGTTTGGCCAGACGCGGCCCGGCCAGCACAAAGGACAGGTCACCGCGCGCGGCAGCTTCCGGGCCGCCCAACGCCGGGGCCGCCAGATAGGCGCAGTGCTGCTGGTGGGAAAGCCGGGCGAGCTGGGCGGAGACATCCGGGGAGACGCTGGAACACACGATGAGCGTGCCCCCCGTTCCCAGATGGGCAAGAATGCCGCCATCGGTGAGCGCCACCTGCATGAGGCTCCGATCATCGGGCAGCATCGCAAACACCACTCCACCGCGCGGCACCACGTCATCCAGGCAGGTTCCCCCATGTGCCCCCAGGGCGGTGAGCGCGGTCATGCGCTCGGCCTGGGCATCAAAGACGAAGAGATCGCGTTTGCCCTGTAGCCCTTGAAGTAAGTGGCGTGCCATGGGCTGGCCCATCTGACCCAGCCCGATAAAGCTCACTGTCGGTCGTTGTTGCATGCTCGTTGTCCTTGCTCGTCTGCCCGGTACAGGCAGCACATGGTATAGTCGCAGTCATCCGGTCGAGTCTACGACAGTTCTTCAGGACGACCTCTCGTCCTGTCGCTGTATGCAGGCGGGTCTGCGAGCAGGAGATAGCCGACATTCCAGACATTGGCAATCTCGAACCCGCACCCCCAGAGCCGGGACCGCAAGCGACTGATGAGGGCGGCCAGCCGTCCCCGGTCCTGTTTGCGGTTGCCCGTCGAGGTCATGATCCCTCGCCGCAGGAACGCCGCGTAGGGAACACAGGTATTGGCCCGTTCCAGCAAGAGGCCCAGGCATTGATACTCGGTGACACTCCCCTGAAGCAGGAGGTGATCGATCACCCAGGCATGTTGAGCCTCGTAGCGTTGGATGACATGACCGGCCAGGGCTGGTCCGGGCACGGGCTGCCCATCGTCACTCCGTTTCCTCATGCTGCTCCTTTCGCTGCGTGGGGTTCCTTGCGCCCCTGCTGGTGTCGTTCTTCTTCAAGTGTAAAAGAAACGTGCCCAAAATGGAGCGGGAACGTGTGCCTCTTTGTGACCAACAGTGTGCCTCTTTGTGGCCAACAGTGGTCTGTTTTTGGGACACTGTTGGTCGCGCCAGGGTCATAGCGGTTCGCTCCCCCGGTCCGGTGCCTCAGCCGTGAAGAGCCGTTGACGCTCCAGCGCCGCCGGCGGTTCGGTCGGCTCCTGCGCAGTGACAAGGCGCCAGATGGGACCCAGGACTCCCTGCGTCATCAGGAGCGAGGCGGTGGTGGAGTACACACACCATCCCGAAGGTGCCTGGAGCAGACAGCGGCGGGCGGCTTTGGTGAGCTGGCTCTCCTGGCCGATATCGGGCGCGACACAGAGGAGGGCGGGAAGCAACGGGGAACTGCGCGCCCACTCTCGTGAGGCGAGATACATGGCATA
>DASZXF010000580.1:0-4135 GCA_035546055.1 Ktedonobacteraceae bacterium | reverse complement strand
TTGTCTGCGCTCCCCCTGGCGACGTACCTGCGGAAACCTCCACCTGCATGTCCTGTGAGCCATGAGATGGACCACCCTTGAAGGAGTTGTACGATGCATATACAGGAGTCCGATCTCTTCACTGTCCTGACACACTGGCCGATTGATCCCCCTACAACGCTGACCTCGCTGGCAGGTGGCACCAATAACCGGGCCTGGCTGGTCGAAACGGCGAGCACAACTTCCTACGTGCTGCGCCTGATGGCCGGCCTGACCGATCTGCCGCGCGTGCGCTATGAGGCCGCGCTGCTGGCGAAGCTGCATGATACGGCTCTGCCTTTCCATTTGCCGCTCCCCGTTCTCACTCATACAGGAGATGTGCTGCTGCCGCTGAAGTTGGACAGTTCCGGGCAGGCCATCGCGACGCTGACGCCTTTCCTTCCCGGCCAGGTTCCCGCGCGCAGCGCGGCGAATATCGCCCACGCCGGGGTGGCGCTGGCGCGACTGGACGCGGCTCTGGCGGCTATTCCGATCTCGGCGCTGCCTCCCACCGAGGATTCTACCCGCTTTCTCTATGGCGACCTGGCGCACTGCCATCCCCTGGTCCACGATCCCGTGGCGATGGTTGAACAATTGCTTCCGCCGGAGCAGGCGCAGGCCGTCTCGCGCATTCTGACGCAGGCTCAGCACGATTGGGAAACGCTCTCTGACCAGAGTCTCCCTCAACAGGTGCTCCACCGCGATTACGGACCCGGCAATGTCCTGATGGAGGGCGAGCGCGTGACAGCCATTCTGGATTTTGAGTTCGCGGGAGTTGATCGCCGGGTCTTCGATCTGTGCGTGGCTATCAGCTGGTGGCCGGTGCGCCTGATGGGTACGGGCCAGGAATGGGAACTGATCGACAGCTTCGGACGCGCCTACACAGCGTATGTGCCGCTCACAGAGGAAGAACTGCTGACCCTGCCCGCCGCCCTGCGGATGCGCGATACAACCTCGCTGGTCTATCGCATCGGACGCTATATGGCGGGCCAGGAGAGTGTGCAGACCATTCAGGAGCGCGCTCAGCACTCCCTCTGGCGCGAAGACTGGTTGCAAGCCAATCAGGAAATCCTGATCCAGCACGCCCTGACCTGGAGCCGGAGTCAGGGCACGTAAGCCAGGCAGCAGCCGGGCATGAGCATGTGAATAGAAATTTTTTGCTCTTTTGCGTCCTTACTACTAAACGGCAAAAAAAGCACAGCCTCTCAAGAGAGCCAGCTTTTGATTGGTCGGTCATTTTGCACATCTCTGAACCATGCGAAAGAGAGCATAAACATGCCAGAAACGGATCGATGGCCTCCTGCCAGCCAGGATGAAGGACAGATACGCGCGGAGATGCAAGCGAGCAGGGATTCGCCCCATTGGAGCCATTGTCGTCGGCGCGTCAGCGAAATCGTGCGCTGGCAAATCGCCAGAGCGGGCCTGCCCCTCTACCTGGAGGAAGATATTGTTCAGGAGACCATGATGCAGGTCTTTCTGTATTTGCCGCTCTTTCGAGGCGAAGGGCGCCTGGAACGCTGGCTGTTCAGCGTCATCAGAAGCAGCCTGGTCAACCATCAGAGGCGCCATATCCCCGTAGAGCGCCATTTTATCTCCCTGGAGGCCAGGGAAGATGATCCCGAAGGGGCCGAAGGTCTGGAACCGGCCACGTTGAGAAGCACCGAAGAAGAATGTATTTTGCGCGAGGAATTCAATGAGGTGCTGCTGAAAATTCAGGCGTTCATCGATCAGAAATGGGGGAAAAATCCAAGACTCAAAAAAAGAAATAGCGAGATTCTCAAAGCCATGCTCATTGATGACTTACCCTGTAAAGATGTGGCTGAGGCTCACGGCATTCGCCAGCAGTCGGTGTACCTTCTGGTGCGCGATTTACGGCGTAATTTCCAGTGACGCGCTCTCCCTATGATGAAAACGTGCCAGCACGCCTGCTCGGGGGAGCAGGGGCGCGATAGGAAAAAGGATCAGCCAAAAGGTGTCAGTACTCCCTCCGCTTCAGCGCTGCGCAACCATGCCTGCGTCGTCTCAATGTCGAGTCGACAGGCCGCGCATTTTTCGAGATGATCGGCAATTTCTGGAAAAATCCTTCTGGCTCTGTCCTCCCCTTCTCTCTCAAGCTTCTCAATGTACGACCCCATATTTATCAAAAGGAGTTTCTCATGGACGAGTTGCTGCAACGTATGATGCAGATGGTGCAGCGATCCGCCGGAGGGAGAGTCGGCAGGCCAGATATCAAGCTCGTTTATCAGCCTTGCCAGGGCGGTCTGGCAGGAAAGGCAGGTCATCCAGTGTTCGGTGAAACGCGCCATTTCGCCCTGGCCAGGCTGCCAGAGGCCTGTGACCAGGTTGAGCAGAGCCTGCATTGGATACTGCTCACACAGGCATGCGTGAATACCGGAGGGGTTGGTTCTCATGTCTTCTTTCCAATCTCATGTATTACTATAACAACCTTTCCTACTACAAGACGGTTTTTTGTTGTAAAAATGTAAAGGAAAACGTATGATTATCTTGACATCTATGTATCAACCAGGGATCAACCAGAGGTCAACCAGGAAAAGAGTTGACACGGGTCGACGATCTGCAAGATATACCAGGAGGCGCTGTTGATGCAAAGAGATCAGACAGGCTCGGCAAACTCTCAGCTCAGGCGCGAACGCCAGCAGCGCGGCTGGTCGCAGGCAGAACTCGCTCTGCGCGTGGGCAGTGGCGCGAAATCGGTGGCCCGCTGGGAGGCAAAACGGGCGTATCCCACTCCCTATTATCGCCAGAAGCTCTGCGAACTTTTTGGCAAAACGGCTGATGAACTGGGCCTGCTTACCGATGATTACCTGTCAGATTCCCCCGCCGGCCTGGCGCAGCCGTCCGCCGCCGCCGCGCTCCCATCCCTGCACGCGGCCCCGGCGCCGGTGAGCGCGAGCGATCTGATCAGGCATTACCGTTCTCAGGCCGGGCTGAGTCAGCAGGAACTGGCGACGAGACTTCACCTGAGCAAACACGCGCTGGGTTCGCTCGAACGCGGCCTGCGCTCTCCGTCGCCCTCGTTTCTGGAAGCGCTGGCGCGGGAACTGAGCCTGGCCCAGCCGGAGCGCGAGCAATTGCTGGCCTATACCACGCCCGGCGTGAGCGCGAAAATCGACTGGGGTGAGGCTCCCTTTCTGGAACATTTCTACGGACGCGAAAAGGAATTACTGGAATTAGAGCAATGGATTAACGACGATCATTGTCGACTGGTGGCGCTGCTCGGCTTTGGCGGCAGGGGCAAGACGGCGCTGGCGGCGAAGCTGGTGGAGCGTCTGAAAGAACGTTTCTCCTCGATTTTCTGGCGCTCGCTGCAAAACGCGCTGCCCCTGGAGACGCTGCTGAGAAGCTGTCTGCACTTTCTCGCGGACGGTCAGAGCATCGATCTGCCGGAGAGCATCGAGGATCAAATTACCCTGCTGATTCAGTATTTGCGCGAGCGGCGCTGTCTGCTGATTCTCGATAATGTGGAGACGATTTTGCAGGCCGGCGGGCGCGCCGGCCATTATCGAGCGGAATATGAGGACTATGGCCGCCTGCTGCGGCGCGTGGGCGAGACGCATCACGAGAGCTGTCTGCTGCTGACCAGCCGCGAAAAACCGAAAGAGCTGGCGCGGCTGGAGGGCGCGCTGTCACCGGTACGAGTGCTGCAATTACCGGGTCTGGGCGAGGCGGAAAGTCGCAGTCTGATGCGGGACCGGCGGCTGTGGGGCTCGGACGAGGACTGGGCGAAACTCATTTATATCTATTCCGGCAATCCCCTGGCTCTGCAACTGGTCTCTGAAAGCATTCGGGAGATTTTCGGCGGCGATATCGCGGCTTTCTTGCGACGTGAAAAAATCGTTTTCGGCGATATTCAGGATTTGATTGCTCAGCAATTTCAGCGCCTTTCGCCGCTGGAGCAGGAAGTCATGTACTGGCTGGCCATTGAACGAGAACCGATTTCGCTGGACGTGCTGCAGGAGGACATTCTGCGCTCCCCGCTCAAAGATGACGCGCTGGTCGCGCTTGGCTCGCTGCGCCGACGCTCGATGGTTGAAGTCAAAGATCTGATGCTGTTCACTCTCCAGCCGGTCATCATGGAGTATGTGACGGATATCTT
>DASZXF010000579.1:0-2789 GCA_035546055.1 Ktedonobacteraceae bacterium | reverse complement strand
CGCTGGGGCTCGCGCACCCTGGTGATTATGGACCACGCGGGAGAGCAGTTTGCCCAACTCAATCTTGACCTGGGGGAAATCCCCTTCCTCCAACATACTCCGATCACGATTTTATTGCTCAGTCTCGATGATCTGACAAACGCTGGCAAGCGCGTCGATGATCTGATCACCAGCTATCTCAATACCCTGAGAATGTACCATGTCCATCTGGCCAGGCAACACCGCCAGCTCATCATTGCCTTCAGCAAAGCTGATCTATTAGCCAATTTACCTCCAGAGCTGAGCAGTTACCTCAGCAGCGATACCGCCCATTTCTCACTCACCAACCACCAGGGCCACTCCCAGTTGTCTGAGGGACAGTTGCCAGGCTATCTTCAGCGAATGCAGCGGACCAGTGATGCGCTGAGAAACTGGGTAATGACTCTTCCCAGTGGCATCAATATGCTCAACATGCTGGCTGATCAGGGGGTGGAAACCCGCTTTGCTCTGATCTCCGCCACAGGTAGTCCAGTGACCCCTACACCTGACGGTAGCGCTCTGGCTCCCAGACCTCGCCGGGTGCTGGACCCCTTCTTCTGGGTGCTTGAGTACTACCGCCGCCGGGGCTCACGCCGCACCGTTCCAGCAACGCTCCGCAGCATTCAGGAGACATTCTCTCCCGCCCTGCGCTCTGCCTGGTCGCTGATTCTCCTTGCCCTGACCTTCGCCGGCTCCCTGCTTGCAGGCATCTTCCTCGCGCGCCTCTCCGGGGATACATCCGATCTGGTCCGTCCTGGCCTCGCGCTGCTGATTCTGCTGGTCTACTTGCTGGCCATCCAGTGGCTGACGCGCGCTGGCCCCCGGTCTGTGAAGAACCAGCAGACCTTTGCCGCCTACAGCCCGATCACTCCATCACAGGAGGAAGATCAGCCAGGTGTGCTGACTCCTGTGGGCAGCAGCGTGCTCACTACTTCTCGCCTGGCCCTCTTTTTTGCCTGTCTGGCCGCTTCCAGCGTGCCGGACCGCCGGCACGTGCTGGCGCATCTCACCCTGAGCCAGTTCCTGCAAGTCTTCCTGGTCGGGGCCAGCCTCTTCTCCTGTTTCCAGCCGTCCACGCGCATGGCCGCCCCCAGTCGCATTACGCTGGCCATCATGGCCGGTTGTGGCGCCCTGCTTCAGCATTCCTACGGCGTTGCATGGGAGTTGCAGGAGTTGCACTTACCTCTCGCTTCGCTTGAAACCTACACCGCAATCACCAATGGCATTGTCCTGATGCTGCTTATCCTGGCCGGTATACTTCTGTTGATCCTGGCTACGGGTCGCAACGGTTGGGATCGTTTTATGCTCTGGCTGGTGGTCCTGGTCTTCGCCGGCCTGCAACTGGTCTATGGTCCCTGGGAAATATTGCAACTGTTCCCCTGGGCAGGCCAATCTGCCCGGATGGTGCAACAGGTAGAACTGGTGAACACGATCCTGGCGGCTCTGCTGATCTTACTTCCGCTGCCGGTCATGTTCTATCTGCATCGCTTTACTTACCTGGACCGCCTGCCCCTGCTCATTCTGGCTATCGCTTGCGCCGTTCAGCTCCATTTTCTCGGTGGTGGCGCCTCTCTCCCAGCCGGGATCTCGCTCCCTCTTGTGCCTATTGACACATACCTGCTGACGACCCCGGTTGTATCTTTCCTCGCTCCCGGCTACCTGCTCGCCTATACGCTGCTGGCCCTGACCGGTTTGATGGCCATCCGCTGGCTCTTTGGCCTCCCTCCCGGTCCATTTGTCTTCATAGATCACGCCGTCCTCTTCTTCCTGGCCCTGCTCTGCGCCCAGTTCCAGAGCGTCTCCTGGGGCACTCTCGTTCCCCAGGGTTTGCTGTCCCCTATCCAGACCGATCTCCTCATTACAAATCATATTCTGGCCAGCCTCCTGACCATCCAGGTTTACCTGGGAGCCGGTCTGGCTCTCCTTCTACTCCTCTTACCCCTGACCCGCCAGATCAAACGCCTCCCCTGGCTGCTCCGTCCGCTCAGCGACCGCTTCGCCTGGCTGCTCCGCCAGTCCTGGTGCCAGCGTGCGCTGAACTGGCTCCGCAAGCCCCTGGCCAGGCTTAGAACCGTCATGCCCTGGTCCCGACCTCAAACCGTTCACCTCACCCTGGGCATCCCCTGGCTACGCGCTGTCACCGCCTGGTTGCACCGCGCGCTGGCCTGGCTGCTCCGCGTCCTCGCCACCCTGGATACTGTGATGTATATCTGCGAGCGTATCCTCATCTGCACCACCACGCTCGCCTGCGCGCTCCTGGCGGACCTCTATGGCCAGGTCGGCTCCGGCACACCGGCGCTGACCATCGCAGGAAGTATCACCATCAATCAACTGGGAGCGCTACTCTTTGTCATCCTCGCCATTGTCATCCTTCGTCGGATAAAGTCACCTCTTGCCCGGGGGAGTCGTTTTCTCCTGCTTCTAAACCTCATCCTGTGCATGTTCCTCTATCTGGGCCGGGGCATCCCTGCTCTGCCTCTCGTTTCCTCCTTGCAGCATTGGGGCGCGGCTGCCTCCCGCACTTCCCTGCCCATCTTCATCTTCGTCAGTCTGTGCTCAGCCACCGCCCTCATCTCCTTCTGGTGGGCCGAGCGCTCCCCCTTCCCCGGCGACCGCCGCCTGCTCCAGATTCTTTTCGCCCTTGCCCTGATTGGCGGATTTCTCCAGCTTCAATCCAGCACCCTGCCGGTAACACTGCTGGCTCTGCAAACCCTGATTATAGGAATGGCAATAGCGGCAATCGGCACAAGATCGCATAAAGCGTGAGCCAG
>DASZXF010000578.1:0-2470 GCA_035546055.1 Ktedonobacteraceae bacterium | reverse complement strand
TGCCAATCAGTTTGCTCATAAAGAGGAAAAGCAGGGCCAGCAGGATGGGCATAATCAGGATAGTAATCGTGCTTCTATTTAAAAGAATATCAATGGCGTCCTTGCGGGCAATCGCCAGAATAGTCCTTGGATGCATGATATGTTCTCCTTCACGCTTACGCCGGGCGTACACCGGCGATTTCGATAAACACTTCTTCTAACGTCGCTTCCTGGGAATGGAGTGCCTGAACCTTGCCCTCGGCCAGCCATTGCGCCAGGCGAGCCTGGTCGTCGGGGCTGTCCATCTTGAGCGTCACCTCCTGCAAGGTGCCGTTGTTCAGCTTCTCTCCCAGGGTGACCAGCAGGGTTCGCTGTCCATGAGCCAGTTTGAGGTTGCGCGGCGTGTCATTGGCCATCAGGCTGCCCTTGTTGATAAAGGCCACGCGCTGGCAGAGTTGATCGGCCTCTTCGAGCAGATGCGTGGTCAACAGGATGGTCATGCCATCGCGGCTCAATTGTGCGATGGCGTCACGCACCTCGCGGCCCGCGATGGGATCAAGGCCACGGCCTGGCTCGTCGAGAAAGAGGACTGGCGGTTTGTGGAGCAGCGCGCGCGCGATCAGCAAGCGCTGTTTCATGCCATTGGAAAAGGTGCGCACGGGATCTTTCGCGCGGTCACGCAGGCGTACCAGGTCCAGCACCTCATCGACGCGACTCTCCGGCAGATTGTACAGCCAGCAGTTGAAGCGCAGATTATTGCGCGCGGACAGGCGCTCGTACACATTTTGTTCCTCTGCCACCACCCCGATGCGCTCTTTCAACTGCTGGTGATTGCGCACTACATCGCAGCCTGCCACGGTAGCGCTTCCGCTGCTGGGTATGATCTGACCGGTCAACATGCGGATAGTGGTCGTTTTCCCGGCTCCATTTGGTCCCAGCAGACCAAAGATCTCGCCGCGCCGCACGCTAAAGCTAATACCGCGCACAGCTTCATTATTTTTGAAAGAGCGCCGCAGATCGCGGGCCTCAATCATCAGTTCACTGTTCGTCATTCTGGCAGTTCCTTCCCTGTTCTCTATGGTGAGCGATCATTTCTGATGAACATTCGTCATTCGCTATCCTCTGGCGGATCGCTTGCTGCAACTGTATCATGGATGCTGTGCTCGCGCTACAAAAAATGGTTGAGTGGAGTACGCGGAGGGTCAGCAGGAGCAGAAAGCAGGCTGAATGGGCCGGAAACAGGCTGAATGGAGCAATCCGGGGGGTGAAAAGAGCGCGCTTTGTGCAGAAACATGGTAGAATAGCGAGGAACAGAACCAGAGCAAGAGTAGGAAGAGGTATATGCTCCAGATCAGGCACCTGGAAAAAATGCTGGATGGTCGCAGCATTCTTGCCATTGAAACGTTGGATATCGAGGCCGGTGAAATTGTCGCCGTGGTTGGTCCTATGGGGAGTGGTAAAACCATGTTGATCCGTCTGCTGGCGGGCGTGCTAGCCCCCAGTGGTGGAAGTGTGGTACTCAATGGCCAGCCGATCTCCCCCGAGGCTCACAGTGCGCGTCAGCATATCGGCGTCTTGTTCGAGGAAGATTTGCTCTATGATCGCCAGAGCGTGCGCAGCAATCTCCTGTTTACCTGTCAGATGTACGGTCTGTCAACCAGGCGCATTGAACTGGTACTCGGACAACTGGGGTTGAGCGACCAGGCGCAGAAAAACGTCGGCAAACTCGCCCCGGCGGAACTCCGCCGCCTGGCCTTCGCGCGCATGCTCCTGGGTCAGCATTGCCTCCTGTTGCTCGATCAACCCACCTTGCGCGCTGACCTGGTGACGCAGGAACTCTTCGCTCGTCTGCTGAAACAGGCTGCCGCCGCAGGGGCGACAGTTCTGTTCACCGATGAAGATCTCACCTGGGCCAGCACGTGCTGTACGCGCGTGCTTGAACTGGAGGGCGGGCGCGTGGTCAATGATTATGCCTTTGCTCGCGACACCAGCAGCGCCGCGCCGGAGCATTTCACCCCCTTCAAAGTCACCGCGCGCAAAGAGGATCGTGTGCTGCTCTACGATCCCGGTGACATCCTCTACGCCACCAGCCGCGAAAGCAAAACATATCTGCGCACCGCCAGCGAGGAGGCCGTCACCAATTTTACCCTGCAAGAACTGGAGAGCCGCCTGGCCGGACGCGGCTTCTTCAAAGCCCACCGCGCCTACCTGGTCAATCTGCAGCACATCAAAGCCGTCATTCAATATACTCGCAACAGCTATATGCTTCAGCTCGACGATCCGCAGGCAAGTATGATACCCCTCAGCAAACAGTCAGAGAAGGAATTGCAAGATCTGCTGGGGTACTGAGATCAGCTCTCCTTGACGCAGTTTTTTCTGGGGCGAAACGCGCCAGCTGCGCTGTTTAATGGTTTTTTACTGCCAGGATCAGCGCGATTGGCAGGGTAAAGCCGAGCACGCCATCTTTCTCCTCGAAACGCAGGCGCTCGCG
>DASZXF010000577.1:0-5138 GCA_035546055.1 Ktedonobacteraceae bacterium | reverse complement strand
AGCCTGTTTGCAGGTCGCCGCCAGCCAAGAGAAAGGAGCAGGAGAAGAGGAGAACGAGCGGAAGAAAAGAGAAAATCGAGCAAGCGCCAACAACGATCCTTTGGAGGATATGAGCGGTTATACGTCAGTTTATGGTAGGGGTATGTGTAGAAGAGGCCGCTTTTGTGTTGTTATGGATCGCGAAACTACTAATTCTCTTTTTAAGAAGGATGCTATATGGATGGAAATACCATGTATGCCTTGATAGTTCCTGGCGTTTTCCTGCTTGTGGGCCTCTTGCTGGTGCTGGCTGCACTGATTCATCGTCCTGTGCAGGCTACCGTCACGGGGTTTTCCTGGTTCAGAGCTATCTTCTTTGAGCATTATGTCTGGGTGGAGGAGAGTTCCCTCGATGGTTTTCCTGCTGGCAGCAGACATCAGCACAGCCAGCTCGAAAGCTACCAATCCTATGAGTATGAACGCACCGAGACCATTACGACCACGCAAAATGGTCAGACGACCACCACCACGCGACCTGTGTACCGGCACGTGACACGCTGGCGCTGGAGATATTTCTATGAAATAGAGCGCTGGGTGAGAAGTCGGGACCTCCGGGCCGAGGGTACAGACCGCGCATCCTGCCACTGGCCGGCCTATCAGCTTAACCAGAGCACGCATGAACGCATCGAGAAAACCAGAGAGAAGTATGTGGCCTTTTTTCAAACCGCGAAGGGCAAGCAGTTCAAGCGCGAACTGCCGGAAGAGGCCTGGATGGCTCTGGATGAGCAGGCCACCTATACGCTGAAGGTCAATTTCTTCGGACGGGTGAAACACGTTCTGCCCGCCGGGCAGAAGGCCATGACGATCACTCAGCAGCTTCCGTGAATAACTCCACGCGCAATGGATGGGATGGCCAGGGCAAAAGTCGAGGCATTGGCTCTTGGCGGCAGGGGAGAAGGCAAGTTATACTTGACATAAAAGTATAACAATGGCAGAGAGTTATTTGAGGAAGGAGCTGATGTCTATGGCTGAGCGACGGCGGGTGACGACCATGTGTCCGATGAATTGTTTGCCGACTCAATGCGGGATGACGGTGGAAGTGGAGGGGAACAGGCTGGTTTCGTTGCGGGGAGATGCGCAGAACCCGGACAGCCTGGGCTTTCTCTGTATCCGGGGCAGGGCGGCGCAGGAGATTTTCGACAACCCCAGACGCCTGCTGTATCCCATGAAGCGCGCGGGGAAGCGCGGTGAGAACCGCTGGGTGCGCTGTTCGTGGGAAGAAGCCTATGCCATGATAGTCGAGGCCATCGGCCAGACGCAGCCGGAGCGGGTAGGACTCTGGCGCGGTCATGGCGCGGGCACCACCGGTCCCATCGGACGCATCATGATTGAGCGTTTTAGCCTGGCGGGCGGCTTTCAGCATTGGGCCAGTTCCATTACCTGCTGGGCCATGGGCGGCTATGGTCTGGGTCTGACCGGGGTGGTCAAAACGCACACCAAGGAGGACATGGCCGCCCATGCGCGCACCATCCTGCTCTGGGGTTCGACCCTGGCCAGCCAGCCCGATCTCGCTCCCCACCTCGTCGCGGCCCGCAAACGCGGGGCGTCGATCATCCATATTGACACCCGCCGCAGCGAAGCCTCGCGCCACGCCGATGAGGTCTTTCTGCTGCCTCCGGGTACTGACGCCGCGCTGGCCCTGGCCATGGCGCACGTGATTTTCGCCGAAGGGTTGCAAGACCAGGCTTTTCTTGAGCAGCACACCCTTGGCTTCACCGAGTTTGCCGGGCATGTGCGGCAGTACACCCCTGAGTGGGCGGCGGAAATCACTGGCCTGGAACCCGAGCGCATTCGCCACCTGGCACGTCTCTACGCCACGCAGACCCCGGCCATGATCGTGCTGGGTGGCAGTTCCATGTTTAAGCACCAGCACGGCTGGGAGCCCTCGCGCGCCATCGCCTGTCTGCCAGCTCTGACCGGACAACTGGGCATCGCCGGCGGCGGCCTGGGTCAGCGCCACGGAGCCTCGCCGGAGGGGAGGGAGTACGCCAGCGTGACAGGCGATCTCCAGCGAAAAATCCCGGATGAGGCGGTCATTCCCAGCCACATGTCAAGCATCGTCAGCGCCCTGCAAGAGGGCAAAATCGATGTTTTTCTGCTGCTGGGGGCCAATCTGCTCTCATCCTTTACCAATGCTAATGAACTGGCCCGTGGCCTGGAACGAGTCAAATTGCTGGTCTCATACGATCTCTTCCTCAACGCCAGCTCCAGGAGCTACGCTGATCTCCTTTTGCCGGCGACCGCCTGGCTGGAGGATCTCGGCCTCAAACAGACCGCCTCGCATATCTACCTCATGGAGCGAGCCCTGACGCCCGCCGGCGAGTGTCAGTCGCTCACTACCATCCTGCGCGAACTGGCGCGGCGGCTCGACCTGCCCGCCGTCTTTCCCTGGCGCGACGAGGAAGATCTGCTGAATGCTCTGCTGGCGGCGCAGCAGACCGCCAGTGGCGAGCCGCTGAGTGTGGCGGAACTGCGCCGCCAGGGGGGATACTGGCAGAAGAATGCCCTTTCCCACGTTGCCTATCAGGAGAAACACTTTCCCACGCCCTCGCGCAAAGTCGAATTCTGGAGCGAGCGGGCCAGGATGGCCGGACTCGCCCCTCTGCCGTCTTACACCCATCAGCAGGACACTGCCTATCCCCTGCGCTTTTGCCAGGGGCGCACCCTGACCGCCTTCCACTCCTTCTTCGACGAAGGGCAGGCGCTGCCCACCCTGGCCAGAGCCAATCCGGGTCCGCAGCTCTGGATACATCCGCAGGACGCGCAGCCGCGCCACATCGCCGACGCCATGCCCATTCTCATCGCCAACCAGCGCGGCCAGTTCACCGCCACCGCCCATGTCACTGACGATATCCTGCCCGGCGTGGTCTGGATGCGCGACGGCTGGGCTGGCATCAACCGCGTCACCAGCGGAGCTGCCATCGTCGATCTCGCCGCCAACGACATTCTGCCGGGCATCCCCGGAGGACAGGCCGCGTATGACGCCTGGGTTGAGGTCAGTGCCCAGGCGGAAACGTCAGGATCTCAGGCCTGAAAACGCGCCACCGAGAACGGCGCCAGGTCCAGCTCTGGCCTCTCACCCAGCGCCAGAGCTGCCACCAGCGCGCCGGAGTAAGGACCGAGTTGCAGTCCCGAAGCGCCGTGGCCGGTGGCCAGAAACGCATTATCCACCTCGGGAATAGCGCCCAGGATGGGCATACCGTCTGTGGTCGCGGGCCGCAGACCAATGCGAATCTCGTGCAGCGTCATATCGGCCAGGCCCGGCGCCACCCGCAGCGCCTCGCTCAGCACCTCGCGTCCCCCGCCCGCCGTCGCGCGCACATCAAAACCCGCGCCGCTCTCACGTGTCGCCCCCGCCACCACGCGGCCATCAGGGAAGGTCAGCAAATAGTGGGAATGGAAGCCTGTCACAATCGGCCAGTGGCTGGCCTCGATTGGTCCCTGTAAATGCAGAATCTGTCCCCGCTGCGGATAGATCGGCACATCCACCCCCAGCGTCTCCGCGAACTGACCCGACCAGGCGCCGGTAGCCAGAATCACCGCCTCGGCGGCAAACGTCTCACCGTTCACCCGCACCCCCGTAATGCGTTTGCCCTCGCGCACCAGAGTCGCCGCCTCTTCGCTCACCACCATGCGCGCGCCCCGGAACTGAGCCGCGCCGCGCAGCGCATCGCGGATCAGGCGACCATCCAGGCGCGCCGCCTCGGGTACATGGATAGCCCCGTGGACGATCCCCAGCGCCGGGAAGAGTCCCCTGGCCTCCTGGCTCTCCAGCAGACGCACCCGGCCCAGATTTTTCACCCCCGCCGCGCGGCGCTCCTCAAAAAGCTGGAAGAGAAGAGGCAGGCGTCCAGCCTCTTCCTCCGTGGTCGCCACGTGGAGCAGACCCACTGTCTCATAGCCCGTTTGATGTTCACCATCCTCCGCCAGGTGGGCCAGCAGATCTTCATAGGCAGCTACAGCGCGGAACGCCAGGGGAAAAAGTTCTGGTGGCAGGCGAAAGCTCGTCCCAGGGGCGATAATGCCCGCGCCCGCCGCCGTCGCCTGACCCGGCTGCGCCTGATCGATCAGCGTCACCTGAGCGCCAGCGCGGGCCAGGTGATACGTCGCACTGGAGCCGACAATCCCACCACCAAGAACAATTACAGAAGTCATAGGAAGGTATCCTCTCAGAAAAGGTAATACTATTTGGCAGGCCGAAGGAAGGCCTACCAAAATAGTACCACACAATTTCTACTTATACTCTTCCTTGACCTCATTGCCATACGTTTTAAGCAGCTTTTTAACCTTGGGATCGATAATCACCATACAGTAGCCTTGCGAGCGATTATTATCATAGTAATCGTCGTGATAGGCTTCAGCGGGATAGAAATTCGTAAAGGCCTGAATTTCCGTCACCACCGGCTGCGGATATTTGCCGCTCTCTTCCAGCGCCGCCTTCGAGGCCAGCGCGGCCTGCTTCTGCTGCTCATTGTGGTAGTAGATGCCTGAGCGATACTGTGTTCCCACATCATTGCCCTGGCGATTAAGGGTAGTCGGATCATGGGTATTCCAGAAAACATCAAGCAGCGTCTCATACGAAATCACGCCTGGATCATAGGTGATTTGCACCCCCTCAGCGGCCCCGGTTGTACCTGTGCAGACCTGTTTATACGATGGATTGGGCACCTGTGAAGCCACATAGCCAGACTTGACCGCCTGGACGCCCTTCAAACGTTTAAACACCGCCTCCACGCACCAGAAGCATCCCCCCGCGAGGGTGGCTGTGCTAAGGCGATCAGATCCTCCTGTATTTGAGCCATGTTGGTGTTCGGCAGACATATTATTTGTCCCTCTCACTTTCAGTCATTTGAATACTATGCGCAGACTTTTGCCCGGTCATTATATGATATATTCTGAGATAGTTTCCTTCCAGCGCTGAGGAGATCCAGGGCTACCTGGTTTTCCCGTTTTACCTCTGCCGTCTCGCGCTCCAGGCGGCGCAAGTTTATGAATCATCCCCAATTGGATGCCATTGGGAAGGTCGTGGTGGACTCCTCGTCGCGGCGCGGCTCGCCCTGGTGCTGTTGGAAGTGGGGGGGGGGGGGGGGGGGGGGGGG
>DASZXF010000576.1:0-11677 GCA_035546055.1 Ktedonobacteraceae bacterium | reverse complement strand
GGGAAGTAGATGGTTGGAGCGTACATGCCGAAGTCGAGCAGGCGCTTGGCGATGTCGGTGGCGGTGACGCCGCTTTCATCTTTCTGGCGCTGAGCCGTGGCGATAAATTCGTGCTGTCAGGTCTGCGGATAGGCGATTTCGTAGTCGCTGGCCAGCTCGTGCTTGAGGTAGTTGGCGTTGAGAATGGCGCTCTGGGAGACGTGCAGCAGACCATCGGGTCCGTAGCTGCGGATGTAGGTGTAGGCGCGCACGAGGACGCCGAAGTTGCCCATGTTGGCGCGCATTTTACCGATGGATTTCTCGCCGACATCCTGCCAGTAGTATTCACCGCTGGCGTTGCGCGCGGGCAGGGGTCCGGGCAAGAACTGCACAAGATGCTCTTTGACGCCGATGGGACCGGCACCGGGACCGCCGCCGCCGTGGGGTGTGCTACAGGTTTTGTGCAGATTGAAATGCACGACATCAAAGCCCATGTCGCCGGGCCGTGTGATACCCAGAACAGCGTTGGCGTTGGCTCCGTCGTAATAGAGCTGACCGCCGACCTCGTGAACCAGGTGCGCGATTTCTTTGACGTTGCGGTCGAAGAGGCCCAGGGTGTTGGGGTTGGTCATCATGATGGCCGCGATCTGTTCAGGATAGGCGGCAAGCAGTTGCTTGAGATGCTCCATCTCGATGCCGCCGGTGGTCGGATCGCTTTTGACTTCGACGGCTTTATAATCGGCCAGGGTGGCGCTGGCGGGATTGGTGCCGTGGGCGTTGTCGGGAATGAGGACGAGATTGCGATGTCCCTGTCCCCGGTTCTCGTGATACGCTTTGATGAGCATCAGGCCGGTCAACTCGCCATGCGCGCCGGCGGAGGGCTGGAGGGTGACGCGCGCCATGCCGGAAATTTCGCCCAGGTAATGCTCCAGTTCGTAAAAGAGCTGAATGGCGCCCTGAACGGTGCTCTCTGGCTGCAAAGGATGGATATGCGCGAAGCCGGGCAGCGCGGCCATGTCCTCGTTGACCTTGGGATTGTACTTCATGGTGCAGGAGCCGAGCGGATAAAAGCCGGTGTCGACGCCAAAGTTGCGCTGCGCGAGATGGGTGTAGTGGCGCACAACCTCGATTTCGCTGACTTCGGGCAGCGGCGCGTCCTCCCGGCGCAGGAGGTCCGCCGGGACGAGACTCTCCAGCGGCTCTACGGGCACATCCATGGCGGTCATGACACTGGTGTGCCGGCCCGGCGCACCTTTTTCAAAAATCAATGCTTCGCTGCTCATGCGCGCGCCTCCTTCAACACGTCAACCAGAAGATCGATGTCCGCTTTGCTGCGCGTTTCAGTGACGCAGAACAGCATGGCGTTGGGCAGGTCGGGATAGTCCTGCGCCAGCGGATAGCCGCCGATCATACCCGCGCGCTCAAAATGGCGCTGCAATTGTCCGATGCGCACCGGCGCTTCGATGACAAACTCATCAAAGAAAGGACTGCTGAAAGCCGCTTTGAAGCCGGGGATGGCGGTGATTTGCCGCATGGCATAATGGGCTTTTTGCAGACACAGCTCGCCTAACGCGCGGAATCCCTGCTTGCCCAGCGTGGCCATGTAGATGGTCGCCCCCACGGCGAGCAAGGATTGATTTGTGCAAATATTAGACGTAGCTCGTTCGCGGCGAATGTGCTGTTCGCGCGTTTGCAGAGTCAGGACGTAGCCGGTGCGCCTGGAGCCGCCCTCTTCGACGGTCTGGCCAACCAGGCGACCGGGCAGCAGGCGCATGTACTTGTTGCGCGCGGCCATGAAGCCGAGGGCGGGACCGCCGTAGCTCATAGGATTACCGAAGCTCATCAGTTCACCGACGGCGATATCGGCGCCGTATTCGCCGGGAGGAGCCAGCAGACTGAGGGCCGCCGGTTCGGTAACCGTGGCGATGAAGACCGCTTTGCCCTTGTGGGCCAGCGGCTCAATGGCGCGTACATCTTCAACGCAGCCGAAGAAATTGGGCTGTTGAATGACCACAGCGGAAGTGGTGGACTTAACGGCCTCGTTAAGCGCCTCCAGCGAGGTCACGCCATTGACGGTGGGTACTTCAACGACCTTGAAGCCGCGCGCATGGGCGTAGGTGTGCAGGACGCGCCGGTACTGCGGATCGACGCCCTGTGAAATCACCACTTCGCCGCGTCCTCCGGGTCCAAGGGCGAGCAGAACGGCCTCGACCATAGCCGTAGAGCCGTCGTACAGCGAAGCGTTGGCGACATCGAGTCCAGTGATCTGGCAAACCATCGTCTGAAACTCGTAAATGGCCTGGAGCATACCCTGGCTGACCTCTGGCTGATAGGGCGTATACGAGGTGACAAATTCGGAACGGCGCATGAGATGTGGCACCACGCTCGGTATAGCGTGATCATAGGTGCCAGCACCGAGAAATGAGATGGTCGTATCGAGGCTCTGGTTGCGCGCGGCCAATCCGCTCACCGCGCGCTTGAGATCCGGTTCCGCGAGCGCCGCTGGTAAATTGAGCGGACGGCGCAGGCGCACATCATCGGGCACCGGGGTCAGCAACGACTCCAGGTCGGCAAGACCCAGCGTCTCCAGCATGAGGCGCTGATCTTCCGGGGTGTTGGGTATATAGGTCATGAGAAAACGTCTCCGTAGAAAACCGAGAAATCATCACTGTACAACACAGTGAGCAGCCCGCAAGCGGGCTGCCAGTTTTTCATGATGTGTTTTTGCATGGCGGGGCTTTCAGCCGCCACCATGCAAAAACACATCATGAAAAACCGAGCGCCGCAGGCGCGAGCAGAGCGACTTCGCGCATATTCTGATCTGACTGCCGGGCAAACGGGCAACGAACTTAGCGGCCCTGGAGATATGCTTCGTATTCGGAAGCGCTCAGCAGAGCATCCAGTTCAGCCGGATTGGCGATCTTGACCACCAGCATCCAGCCATCATCATAGGGACTATCGTTAATGAGTTCGGGCTTCTCCTTGAGGCTCTCATTTGCCTTGAGCACCTCGCCGCTCAGTGGCGAAACCAGCTCGGATGTCGCTTTGACCGACTCAATGTCGCCAAACTTCTCCTCGCGTGTCACCGTCTGCTCATCCCAGGGCAGCTCGATATACACAATGTCGCCAAGCTGATCCTGAGCATAATCGGTAATGCCGATCACTGCCTGATCGCCCTCCACGCGCACCCATTCGTCGCTTTTGGTATATTTCAGATCGGCAGGATGAGTAAGGCCAGCCATGCTTCTAAACTCCTTTCGGATGCCTTGCGCGGGAATCATCATTCCCCATGAAAATAGATGTGCAAACCAGTCAGGCAAGAGCGCAGAGAACTGCCTGCCCTCTGCCCGGGCTCGGGATATCCCCGCCTGCCCTTATTCTCCCCCGCCCCTGGCAACACATTACTTCTGACGTTTGTAAAAAGGTAAAGACACAATTTGCGCGGCGGTGCGGCGGCCACGGATGTCGATCTGGACGCTTTTGCCCGGCACAGCCTGCGCGGCCTCGACGTAGCCCAGGCCGATATTCTTGCTGAGGGTTGGACTGGGTGCGCCGCTGGTCAGGGCGCCGATCCGCTGTTCTCCATCGTAGATGGCGTAGCCGCCGCGCGCGATGCCGCGCTCGATCATCTCTATGCCGACGAGTTTGCGCCGGACACCCTGCGCTTTGATGCTGGCCAGCGCGTCGTGGCCGATAAAGTCGCCCTTGCCCAGCCTGACGGTCCACCCCAGGCCCGCTTCCAGCGGATTGGTCTGCTCGGTCAGTTCATGATCGTACAGACAATAGGCCGCCTCCAGGCGCAGGGTATCGCGCGCGCCCAGACCCGCCGGCACCAGTCCATGCGCCTGACCGGCGGCCAGCAAATCATGCCAGAGGGCAAGCACATCGGTGACCGGACAATACAGTTCAAAACCATCTTCTCCAGTATAGCCGGTCCTTGAAATGATGCACCTGGCATGACTGACCACATCGGGCGCGCAGTGATAATAGCCAATGGTGGTCAGATCTACCCGCGTCAGCGGCTGCAAAATCGTCAGCGCCGCCGGACCTTGCAGGGCCAGCAGAGCCGTTTCAGCCGATTGATTGATCAGGGTTACGGGAAAACTCCCGCGCTGCTCCAGCATCCAGGCAAAATCCTTGTCGATATTGCCCGCGTTGACCACCAGCATATACGTATTTTCAGCCAGGTGATAGATCAGCAGATCATCGACCACGCCGCCATCAGGCAGGCACAGCTGCGTATACAGCGCTTGATTGATCGCCAGCCGCCCCACATCGTTCGGCACCAGCCACTGCAAAAAAGCCAGCGCCCCCTCGCCGCTGACGGCGATCTCACCCATATGACTGACATCAAAAAGACCTGCTCGCGTGCGTACCGCGCGATGTTCATCTAAAATTCCACTATATTGTACGGGCATCTCCCATCCACCGAACTCCACCAGACGCGCGCCCAGCCGGCGATGCTCGTCAAACAGTGGAGTGCGCTTCAGCGAGGTTCCCGTGGCGTCGTGTGCTGTCATGCTTCTTTGCTCCATTGCAAAAAAATAAGAGGGAACAATAACTGTCCCATTATGTCACATCTACGGCGCGGAGGTCTAGCATCCCTGACCGTCGAAGTCAACCGCTCATCTCCAAAAGCGGCGAAAACGCCCGCGCCGGACGTTTGAATACAATGGAGAGAAGCTGCCCGGAATCGCACCCATCCAACAGAGCTGTACACACATCGCGCCTGCGGCAGTTCGCCTGCGAACTGCGAGGGGAAAAGAAACGTTTTGGGCTGACTGGCCCGGGCGGTTCGTTTGTTTTTTCCAACGATGAACTGTGCTATAATTGCCGCAAAGCCGCATGTTGCCTTCGGTATTGCTGCCGCATGGCTGTGTACGCGTCGTCAGGGGTGCGGGAGATAGCCACGATTCATGTACTTGAAAAGAATGGTAGTACAGACTTATTGATTACAGGCGCTCAAGTACATGTAGAGAAGAGGTTGAGGCCGCAGGATGTCTATTGGTAAAATTGTAAAATCAGATTCGCATATCAGTTATGTCTGCCAGATTCATGGACCGCGCGAGGTGGAAACCCAGCCGGTTCCGGCTGATTACGCCTTCGGGCGCTTTGTGCTCATCGCTATTCGCACTGAACAGGATGACCACGAACAAAAATGGATGGATATGATGCAGGGGACGGACTATACGCCCAGAACCTATGCCATCGGGGTAATTTATGATACGATTCTCCAGAATCCAGCCTTCGGTTCGCTGGGACCACGCCTCTCAAATGAAACACAGGTGGAGCTGTTTTCACCCGATTATATCAATGAGAAGGCTGTGCTGATCCATGTGATGATTCTGGGCATGATGGAGCAGCGCCAGACCCCCGAAGGCGGAACGGAGATCCTGTCAATCAGCCACGGCGTTCCCCTGCTGGCGCTGGAACTGGATAGCGAGATAGAGACGATGACCGATGAGCAGGTGCGCGCGTTTCACCTTTTTAGTGACCGCCCCGGCGAAGAACCCTATCTGCATATGGGCTATTTGCCGCATATCATCGCCCAGCGTAACAGTCTGCTACCCATGGTAACGCTGCGAATCATTGACCAGCTTGAGCGCCTCTTTCCGCGCAATCTTTCGCTGCTTTCAATCGTCAAACGCAATTTCGCCTGGCGCCTGAAAGTGGAGACGACCGGCTAGTGCTCTGCCAAACTCTCTTGAAAGAGTGCGAACAGGCGCACGCGCAAAGATCATGTGCCTCGCGCTAAGGAAACCAGACTATGCTTGAACCAACTACGACGCGTTTTAAACCGGTGGGCATCACCAAGGGACCGGGCGAGAATACCCACGAGTATACGTTTGTCTCACGCGACGATGAACAACGTTTGAAAAACGGCGAATACGTCTACTACGAGCTGGAGGTGCCGGATGAGCTGACACAAACGGCCCACCGCCAGCGCGTGCTCGGACGCATTATCAAGCGGGTTCCGCTCCAGCTCTATCCCGATACCTTTCTGGCCGAGCCGGAGATTCCCCCGGATCAGGTGGCGGCTCTGGTGGGCTATGACGCGCGCTCTAATGACCTTTTTGAATTGCACGTGGCAATCATGGGCTTCTACGATCCCCTGACCGGCTCGTTTATCAATCCCTGGATTCCTCCCCAATCAGGCAAACAGATCTACCTGGCCGATGATGAGATGCTGGCGCTGATCCTCAGCCGCAAGAAGCGTGCTCAACATGGCTCGGCGACGATTGGCTCGCTGCTCACCCGCTCGCCGGACGCTGTGCCGGTGGTGCTTTCCGTGAAGGATGTGGTCAGTACACACCTGGCGATCATCGCCAGTACCGGCGCGGGCAAAAGCTACCTGGCCAGCGTGCTGATCGAGGAGCTGATGCAGCCCTACAACAAAGCCTGCATTCTGATTGTGGACCCTCACGGCGAGTACGGCACGCTCGATCAGATCGCTAATTTTCCGCAGTTCTCCGAGCCATCACAGGGACGCGGCACCGGCTACCAGGCGCAGGTGCGTATCTACAAGCCGGAACAGGTCAAGGTGCGCGTGTCTTCGCTCGATATGGGCGATATGCGTCACCTGCTCTCGGAGATGACGGAGAAACAGCAGCACTTGCTCTCGCGGGCGCTGCGCGAGGTGAAGACCAGAAGCAAGGGCACGCCCTGGACGACCGCCGATCTGAAAAAGGCCATCAAGGATGTCTCGAAATCTAAGGAAGACGATGAGGATGGCGCGGACGACTCCAGCACGGTTCACGCGCTGACCTGGCGCCTGGAGCAGCGCTTTGAGAATAGCTTTACCTTCGACGATTACCAGCATCTCGATCTGCACGAGATCTTTAAGCCGGGTCAGTGTACAGTCCTCCAGTTGAACGAGGTGGACGAACGCGACCAGCAGGTAGTGGTGGCGACCCTGATGCGCCGTCTGAACAAGGCCAGGATGGACACCGAGCGCGGCAAGGTCAGCGCGGGCCACGAGTCCTACCTGCCCTACCCGGTCTTTGTCCTGCTCGAAGAGGCGCACCACTTCGCGCCGAGCGGCATCGACGTGGTTTCCACAGCCATTCTCAAGCAAGTGCTGGCCGAGGGCCGCAAGTTCGGCATCGGCGTGGGTCTGATCAGCCAGCGTCCCGGCAAGCTCAACGCCGACGTACTCAGCCAGTGTCAGACGCAATGCATCATGCGCATCGTCAATGAAATCGACCAGAAAAGCGTGGCTGCCGCGATTGAAGGCGTGGGCCGCGATCTGCTGGACAACCTGCCCGCGCTCTCCAAGGGCCAGGTGATTATCGCCGGCGCGGCGGTCAATACCCCGGTGATCTGCCGTGTGCGCACGCGCATCACCAGACACGGCGGAGAAAGCAAAGACGCGCCCGATATGTGGCAGAAGTATTTTTCGCAGGAAGAACAGGAACGTCGCCTGCGCAGCGAGGCGCCTTTGAATGGCAACCAGGGCTTTAACCTGCTGCGTTAAAACATGATGGATACGCTATGACCACGAAAAACACGCGCCGCCGCCTGCATGGCCCCCGTGGCCTGAGCAGACGAGGCGCCCTGATCGCTCTTACGCTGGCCGCCCTCTGCACCTGGGGCGGACTGCTCACGTTTACCTATTTCGTGCCACCGCAGGAGCAGATGGCCCCGCTGGTCCTCGTCCTGCTCGGCCTGGCCCTCTGGTCCACCAGCACGCTGCTCATCTACACCGTCGCCCGGCTCATCCTCGCCCGGCGGGCGCGGCGTCCCGCCCTCAGCCAGGCCATGCGCGAAGGCGGTCTGATCTCCGCCTGGCTGATCTTTAATCTGCTGCTCAGGGTTTTGAGTAGCTGGAGCATCCTGAGCGCGGTGGTCAGCTTTGGCATCATTGTGGTCATTGAATTGCTGGTGCTTGGCCGCGCATAAGCTCCACTATATTGACAACTATCACTCTATCCTCTATGCTTGAGAAGCAGCGTACCGCCAGCGGAGACTTTGCCGCGCTGTCCGCTGCTTTGTGCTCGTTCAGGGGCAGCAGTCTGGCCATCGCGGTACGTGAGGAGGCCTTAAAACAACAGGGGTACAGCGCCTTCTTCACGCCCCGGCAGATGAAGCGCATGACGCGCCTGATCCGTGTACGAGACGGGGAAAAACACATGGTATAGATATAGAACTTCTGGACTACCATCTGTACAAGCCCGGCAAACATGCGGTATAATCGGGATCGATGAGGCATGTGGTTATGTAGCGGTTTTCCTCCGTGATTACCGGAAGGAGTTAGAGTCAATGGTCAATCGACCGGATCAGGACATGCAGGGAGTACATTCGCCCGCGCGCAAACTAGCGTTGCCTGAGCCTCCAAACGCGGGGCAACAGCGGCGACGCTATTCGTCTCCCCGGCCTGCCCGGTCCATTAACCAGCAGACCTCTGCCGCACCCCACGGCCTCTTCACCCGCATGCTGCACCGGCTGCGCACAGACCGCTCCTTCGCCATTCTCTCAGCCTCAATCGCCCTGGTGGTCATCGTCTCCATCGTCCTGATCTCACTGGGCGTCAGTGCCGTGAACGCCGGCAACAACGGTCCCGTCTGGAACAAAGCCATGGTGCAACATCCCGCTGTCCCCTCGCCGACCGGCACGATTGATCTGAAGCCTACCTTCCCCACGCCGGGCAGCAAAAAGGGTAGCACCACGAGCAGCCAGCCCACCCCCGGCACGCAGCCCACACAAACCGATCCCACCGACCAGGGCACACTGAACGTCCAGATCGTCAACGTACCCAATGTGGTCAACAACCAGGCGCAGGTGCGGGTCCAGGTTCAGACCAGCGAACCGAATGTCAATGTGCGCCTGGAAGTCACTTACAGCGCTCTACCCTTTAACTACACCAGCCGGGCCGGCACTACAAACGGCAATGGCAACACTACCCTCGTCTGGAGCGTGCGTGTGCGCTCCTTCAACAACGGCAACAATGTCAGAGCCATCCTCGTCGTCATCGCCACCGACCGCAACGGCCAGCAGGCCACCTCCGACCCCATCACCGTTGAGGTCACGCCATAGTCTCGTCGTAATGGCGATCAGAGTTTGATATCCCACACCGTCGCGCCATTGGAGATGATATCGGCCTGGAAGGCGAGCGTCCCTGTCTTCTGGGAAGCCGGGACTTCATACACCAGATCGCCCTTGACCACATCGCCAGCCTCGACGGAGCCATCGGGCGCCGGCGAAACGCCGCTCGTCAGGACCGAGTCCTTGCCCTTGGTCCCATCCGCCGCTTTATAGCTGAAATTCAGCAGACTGCTGATCGTCTGCGCTTTATCGCTGATATTTTTGACGGTGACATTGATAATCACAAAGATATTGCCGCTCTCAGGCTGAATAATATCATCGCCATGCGAGGTTTTTACCTTATTGACCGTCACCTGCCAGGTATCCCCGACCTTGACCACATCGCTCACTTTGAAATGCTGCGTCGTCGCAGTCGATTGGCTCTGAGAAGATGCATTGGAAGTGCCGGCCAGCGAGCCAGTGTTGTTGCTCTCGCCACAGGCGAGCAACGCGCCAAGCAGAATAGCGAAGCAAAACAGAACAGTTAAACGCTTTTTCATGGAAAGCTCCTTCGTGCATACGTGCGGTTGGAGAAAACCGCACAGAACATAAACATATATGGTCGTCTATCATTACAGGGTGGACAGAAAGACCGCTTCGCCCCTACGACCGGCTTCACATAGCTTCTCATCGTGGCGACGGACCCTTTGCTTATCTGGCTGAAGTATACAGAAAAAAAGTGCCCGTATTCTTTCGTTTTTATTTGAATTGATAAGCTTTATCTATCAATCTGGATCGTGTGTCTGGAAGGCATCCCTCACCATGTTGATCAGGGCTTTGAAGGCTTCGGACTGGCCCCGCTGCCGGACGAAGGCAGCGACATATTGGACCGGAAACCTCAGTTCCGGCGCAAGGTCGAGCACGCAGAGGTCATGCAGCGTGGCCTCCATTTGCCGCTCGGCCAGGATATTTTTGCAGACGAAAGCTACGCCTGTACCCATGCGGGCAAAGCGCAGGGCCGCTTCCGGGTTATTGGTGGTGTACACAACCTTTGCCTCGTCCTGGGGACCAGGAGCCGCTTGCAGGAGATCGTGAAACAAAAAGTCTGCGGGATAGGCAATGACTCCCGCCTTCACCAGCTGTATTTTAGAGATAGCGCTCTTATGGGCCAGGGGATGATGGCGTGAGGCCAGGGCGACGATTTCTGAGCGAGCCAGGGGCAGGATAGTCAGTTGTTCCAGCGAAACTTCGACACATTTGGAAGTGAGAAAGATACCCAGGTCAACCTGGTGCGTGCCGACCTTTTCTCGCACCTTGTGAGAACCAGCTTCATAGACCTCTAACCTCACATCTGGATACAGCTTTTGCAAGTTTTTATGAATAGCAGGGAAAACCGTCATTACGATGTCTGGAGTAACGCTCAAACGGATATGCTTACTCACGGAAGCGTGAATGGCCGCCACGCGCTGCTCAAATTGCTGTTTAGCCTGCAGCAGTTTGCGCAGGTCCGACATCAATTTTTCGCCTGTGTCGCTTAAATCGAGGGTGCGTTTCTCGCGCTTAAAGAGGGAGAGGCCGAGTTCTTCTTCCAACTTCTGAATTTGCTGGCTCATGGTTGCTTCACTGATATACAATTTCTGGGCGGCTTTGCGCATTGTTTTCTCTTCCACGATGGCCGCGACATATTCCAACTGCCGTAATTGTACTGTCATGGATGCCTTCCTTTGCGTTAACTAAAACCGATACCTGTCACACACTACTTCATCTGTCGTCACAGGAAAGCCCACTATTCAGGTGAGCCGGCCATTATATATCTTTTTTTCGTCAAATACAAGAGGGAAAAGGACCAATTTTATCGAGTTCTAAAAAATTCACCCGGAAAAGAACTTATAGTTTGCAAAGCAGTCCGGCCCCACCAGAAAGAACGCGCTCTTTCTGGTGGGGCCGGACTGCTTTGCAAGTTACTAGCAGACTTTCGCTTTGCCAGCGGGGATGTCCTGGCAGACCTGTTTGGGGGTCAGAAAGCCATCGGCGATCACTGTGGTAGAGATATTGCCCTGGTCGACAGCCAGCGGGGTATTGAGGATGGAGGGGATGACTCCGCCATCGGTCGTATTGGTGACCAGGCCTTTGGTCAGGGCGTTGGTGTCGGTGCCCTGGCTGATGGCTTTAATCAGCGCGCCCACCGAAGCTGCTTCCTGGGCGATAGGCTTGTAGACGGTCATGTTCTGCTGACCCAGCAGAATCGAGTGAATACCTCCCGCCGTGGCGTCCTGGCCCGTCACCAGCACCTTACCGGCCAGGCCCACCGCTTTGAGCGCGGCGATCACCGTCTGGGCCATGTCATCGTTAGCCACGTAGGCGATCTGAATATCGTTCTGCTGATCGGTCAGCGCTGCCTCCATCTCCGCCTGCGCCACGTTGGGGTCCCAGTTGGCCGTGAACGCCTCGTAGACATCCTTCAGCTTGCCCTGGGCCAGCAGCGGATCGAGGATCTCGTGCGCGCCCTTGCTAAAGCCCAGCGCGTTCTGGTCGGTCTTGGAACCGCTGATGATCACCATATTGGGTGTCTGACCATTCTTCGCGTAGTTCTGATAGTGCCCCGCGATATACTCCGCCTGCAATTCGCCGACCGTCTGGTTGTTGAATGAGACGTAGTAGTTGAGCGCCTTTGACT
>DASZXF010000575.1:0-3169 GCA_035546055.1 Ktedonobacteraceae bacterium | reverse complement strand
TGATGGTGAGCTGGCACTGGCGCGCCCCAAACCAGGTCTGGCACCAGGCAGCCACCTGATAGGGCGCGAACAGCAGGCAGGACAGGACGTTGAGGGAGATCACCTGAGCCTGGGTGAGCACCTGGGCCGCCAGATGGCCGGTAGAGGTGCCTTGCAACAGCGTCCACGCGTCGGGCGTATTCTCCTGCTCCTGCTGGTGGAACATCGGCCCGCCACAGGGCCGGACGCCGAGCTGATCGCAGAGGGCCAGGGCAAAGGCTTTGAGCGTCCCGGCATCCCTGAGCATGTCCCCTTCGCAGTCGGACAGGTCGATGGCGGCATCCAGTCCCCAGGCTCCTGCGGTCCGGGCCTGCTGGCCAACGAGCGCATCGCGTCCGGCGAGCACCTCCGGGAGGGCGCCCTGCCATGTCCCGGAGAGCACGCTGCGGGGATCAGTGAGCTGGACAATCTGCTGCATCGTTTCCTCCTTTCGCTTTCTCGTCGCTGATCGGCGGAGATGGTGCCTACACGGCCTGGGCCTGCGCCTGGGAGAGACTGGCCTGGCGGGGAATGGGCACGCCCGTCATGGTATAGGCCATGCCCTTGCCAACGGCCACAAAATGGGTGGCGTCCGTCAGATAAGCGGTGCTATCGACCGCAACGTAGCCAATCCGGGTTCCCTGCGGGCTGATCAGCGGTTCTTTGAAGTGATAGACAAAGCCATCAGGACCGGTCATGCACCAGGACCCGCCAAAGCCATCCAGTTGATCGGGAAAGGTCGCGGTGACGGCCCCATCCTCAGCAAAGGTCATCAGGACGTGTTCGGTCTGGGGCGCCCGGCTGCTCACCAGCCCTATCACGCTCAGCATCCAGACTTTTCCCACCGGGGTCCATGCCTGGGGCAGAGCGGACTGGCACAGAGGGGCCACCGTAACCAGCATCGACGCAGAAGACGAGGGGGAAATGGGTGGGGAACCACAGGCTGTCAGCAGGAGCAGCCCAGCCAGCAGCGTGGCCAGCCAGCGGCGGGCACCCATCAGTGAGTGAGTGACTGTCTTCATCAGGATGAGACCTGTCATAGGATGATTCCTCCTTTTCGCATGCTCAGGCGGATTGCCAGGCACGCAGATCATTGATCGCACAGGAGATGGAACACCGTGTCGTCGCATCAGGAACGCCCGGAGGCTTGTCCAGCAGATGCCCGCGCCTCCAGGTGTTCCCAGGCGCGCTGCACTCCGTGTCGGCGTTCCAGCCAGGCAGACGGGCGCACAGGAGGCAGATCGCGCTCGCTCGCATCGACCAGCAGATCCAGGGTGGCCTCCAGATCGCGCTCGCTGGTATACGCCCCTGGGGCCAGCCGCAGCAGGCCATCACGGGCCGACACCAGGACATTGAACCGGGCCAGGCGCGCGGCAATCGGAGCGGCTCTGGCTCCCAGCCGCAGGCTGACAAAGGGGCCGCGCTGGTCGCTGTTGAGCGGACTGGCCACGGCAAAGCCCAGGGCACGGGTCCGCTCCACCAGCAGATCTGTCAAGGCGCGCACATGCTGAGCAATGGCCGCCACCCCCAGGCTGTGTACCAGGCACAGGCCCGCGTGGGCCGCATAGATGGAGAGAAACGGGGGCGTGCCTCGCTCAAAACCCGCTCCACCGGGGGCATACGCCAGATCTGGCACGTCCCACTGCCAGGGATCGCTGCGGGCAAACCAGCCCGTGACCGCCGGGGTCAGTCGCAAGCCAGGCCGGATGTAGCAAAAGGCCACCCCGGGCATCCCCAGCGTATAGGTCTGTGCGCCTCCCACCAGCACATCAATGTCACTGGTCTGCACATTGAGGGGAAGAACCCCCAGGGCATGGTGTGCATCCACCACAAGCAGCGCCCCGACCGCATGAGTCACCTCGGCAAGCTCGGCCAGGGGCAGCAGGCGCGCGGTCTGGGCATCCACCAGGCTCAGACACACCAGCGCCGTCTGAGGATGCAGAAACGGACGCAGCACCGTGGCCGTATATTTCCCGTCCGGTGCCTGCACCAGATCCAGGGCATACCGCCAGTGGGTGTGCCCCGCCTGCCAGATCTGGCAGGCCGGCCCCGGTTGGGTCGTACTCACCACATGCTCGCGGCCATACCAGGGCAGGCAACTGCTGAGGGCCGAGAGGGCGTCGGAGACGCTGGGTACCAGCGCGATATCCTGGGCCTCGGCCCCAATGAGCCGGGCAAAGGCCATGCGTGTGAGATCCGCCTCCTCCATCCAGGTGTCCCAGGCCAGCCCCTCACGCACCAGGGTGCGTTGATAACGCCTGAGCGCGGCGAGGACATCCAGGGCCACAGGAGCCTGTTCGCAGATGGTCAGATGCACGCGTGATTCCAACAGGGGAAAACGGGCGCGCACGTCGGGCAGCAGCGGGGACAGTGCAGTCGTCATCGGATATCCTCCTCATGAAACCCGGCTCCGACTGGTCGAGTCAGCACCACCTGACGCGCCTGGCGCACCAGGCGCAGAATCTGCCGGGTTCGCTCAGCCAGTTGGGTTGCTCGCTGCATCTGCTGCCCCGCTGGCAGGCATCGGGTGGCTGCGGTAAAGGTGGCCTGAGCGGCCCGGAGCCACCAGGCGCGATAGGGAGCAAGCACGCATTGCTCGATGTGCATCGTATCGCTCATGAGGTGCGTCCAGGCGGTGTGGGCATACAGCAAGCTCTGGAGGCGATCCACCGGAAACAGCGGGAGTGCTGCCGCCAGGGGGATGGTAACGATCTTTTGCAGGAAGAAGGAAGAGAGAAGCAAGGCATCCTCATGCTGCTCAAGCTGGCGGATCAGCCGTCCCCTGAGCGCGTCGTCTCCGCGCGTGACATTCAGGTGGTGGCGCACCAGGGGAGCCAGATCGCGCGCATACCGATAGGGCGCGATGGCAAAGAGCTCCGACGACACGGGTGAGGGCGACGAGGAGCGCGAGGGAAAGAGGGTCACGGTCAGCCCGGTGGTCAGGATCAGCAGCCGATCCAGCGCCAGGCAGTGCGCCAGATGACGCTGGAAGGCCCGAACCTGTTCGACGGTCTCCAGTGGAGATACACCCACCATCTGGCTGAGTTCGGCCTCCAGCACGCTCCAGCACAGCACACACGAACAGCCACAGGCCAGCAAGCGTCGAGAGGGCACACACCGATCCGTGTGCTGGAGCAACAGCACCAACAGG
>DASZXF010000574.1:0-6142 GCA_035546055.1 Ktedonobacteraceae bacterium | reverse complement strand
GTAACCACTGGCAGTGGAATTGAGCGCGGCATCCAGCAGACTTTTCGCGGACAATGGCTGGTTATTGACGAATTTAACCGCGCCCCTATCGACCTGGCTCTGGGTGATGCCTTGACGGCCCTGGGCGGCAATGATGTGTTGCGCGTAGCTGTCGAAGGCGGCAGCGCGGAGTTGCCCATTCCCAAAGACTTCCGCATCATTGGCACACTCAACAGTTTTGATCGCCATTATCTCAATCAGATCAGCGAGGCGCTCAAGCGCCGCTTCTCCTTTGTCGAAATTGTGCCGCCAGGGCGCTCGCTGCGCCAGGCAGAGCAGGGTATTGTGCTCTACAAGGCGCTGGAAAAGGTGAGCCATCTGAGCAAGAGGATTGTAATAGAGGGTGAGGTGATCATGTGGGATGGGATCAGCATCCAGGCAGAGCAGGAGGGACAGTATACCATCACCTCGTCCGAGAATACAGGCACTTTTCTACAGATCTTCGAGTTTGTCTGGGATCTCTTCGAGGTCATCCGTATCTATCGCCAGCTCGGCACTGCCCAGGCCATCAGCCTGGTGCGGCATATGCTCATCGCGGGCATCCTCCAGGACTATACCACAAACGAACAATGGAGCAGGGCGCTGGACACGGCTCTCTGCGACACTATCGCCGACCAGCTTCAGGTACTCCTGCCCGACGAAATTGAGGCTCTGCTGCTCGTGCTCACCCGCGCTAATCAAGACTTTCATCCAGCTTATAACGGCTTACTGAACGGCCTGACAGATCGCCCGCAGCGCCTCTATGGCCAGCTCATGACCCTCGCCCGCGTCACCGCTGAGAATGGCAAGCCCTATCTGAGTGACAGGCAAGTCGAGGAAATTGCTAATAGCAGCCAGCCTGCCATTGATCCAGGTACCCTGGCTGACCTTTTTCATATATACCGGCTAAGTGCCTCCTGGACGCCCTTACCCCAATTCACCCGCCGCCTGCGCGACTTCAAGGCAGAAAGAGGTCTCTGATGAGCGAGCAAGATATCAGCCTGCCAGCGCTTTCCGTTCCCGAGATCCACGTAGCGCATTTGCAGCGGCGTGTGCTGCGTCTGCTCTTGCAGCATAATGATGCGCTCTTTCATCAGCAGTTCCGGCTTTTCTACGAGCAGAGCGCGCTGCCTCCGCTGCCGCTGCTCCAGCAGTACGACCGCTTTGTCAGGCTGCGCGCGCTGGGCGGCGAGCTGCTCAATGATCTTCTGCCGCGTATCCGCCGCCAGTTGAGCCTGGAGACCAACCATAGCCGTTTGCGCGAGGAGGCACCGACGCGCGGCGATATCGACTGGCCGCGCACGTTGGAGCGCAATCTGAGCCAGCAGCCAGGTCTACCGCCGCAGCAGTTTGAGACACGCTTGCGCCAACGCACACTGGAGACGCCCGAGAATCTGCTGGTCGTGGCGCTGCTGCTGGCCTTCCGACGCGAGATCCAGGCGGTCCTGCGCGAGCAGTTCGGAGATGAAGAACTGAGTGCTGGCGAACGCCAGGCGCTGGTCAGTATCGACGAGCAAGCAGGGCGCGAACTGGCCGCGACCTATGCCCGCGCCCTGCTGGAACAGGCCCGCCAGGCCGATCCGCGCGAACTGAGCGCGCGAATCGCCGCGCATCTGCGCCCGGGGGCGAGTCCCTACCGCGATCTGCTCGGCTGGTGGCAGCGCTTCCAGAGTTTCCGCGTGGGACGAGCCGCTGGCACGCGCGCGCCAGCCCTGGCCAGCAGGCGCGTGGACGAGAAGGTAGATGCCTGGCTCTACGAACTCTGGATCGCGCTCGAACTGCTCCATCTGCTCTACCAGGAGGGAGCAGTACAGCCACGCGAGATCGAGATTGCCACGGACGCCCTGCAATGTACCTTCACCTGGCAAGGACGACGCTTCCGCCTGCTCTACAACCGCCAGCTCGACACCTCCACCACCTACGAATCCGATTGGCTGCATGGTCCTCCCACGCGGCCAGACTACAGCATCGAGCGTGCCGAGCCGCTGGAGATTCGCCATGCAGGCCAGCTTATCTGGCGCGAGCCGCCCGTAGTTCTCGATGCCAAGTATTATCTCGCCAGCAATGATCCCGCCCGCACGCACGAGCCGATCAAGAAGCTGCTCGGCGATATGGCTCTCCTGGGAGCGCAGCAGGGGGCGCTGATCTTCCCGCTGCTGCCCGAGCCGTCAGACGACGATGACCGGCAGATCACGCGCACCATCTGCCACAGCGGCAGGCAGTATTCCCGCACGACCGAATCCCGGGTCCATCTCTACCACCTGGAGCCACAGATGCCGCTGGAGAAGCTGCAAGCCCGCCTGCGCGCTATGCTCGACGAGGTCTGCGCTCATTTGCCGGAGCGGCCCGCGCCAGTCTGTCAGGGTCAGGTTCTGGACGCCGATACCGTCAGTGCCAGCCCCTGGACCGGAGCTGCCGGGAGCATCCTCTGTCCAAAACCACACATCGGCCCCGGCGTCTTCGATCTCGTCGATGCCGGTACAGACTGCCTGAAGAACCCCCATCTCTGTCATGTCATGGACCAGGCCATCATCGCGCCCTTTGTCCTGCGCGTGCTCACCCAGGAAGACCTGGAACGCCAGAGCCAGCTCCTGCGCACCCGTGGCAATGATCTCCTGCGTGCCCTGGAAGCAGCCGGCGACGAAGAGCGCGCCGAGCGCCTGCGCCAGCATATCTTCAGCGGCATCGGGCGCGCCGTCGAGCAATATGTCAGACTCTTCGGCAACACGACCGCCGTTGAAGACCGGCTCAACGATTGGGCCTTCGAGGATTACTGGAAAAAAGATTCGCGCGCTCTGGACAAGACCACCCGCAATTCTCTGATCAGCGGTGAGCATATCTGGGATACCTACAAAGCTTCCAATGTCCTGCAAGACTGGGCCGCGCCTGCCGTCCAGTACTGCCGCACGCTGGAGGCGGAACTCAAGCGTCGTCTCTATTATCCCTGCAAACACTCCTATCGCACCCTGCACGGCTCTGGCGGTTTCACCCTTGGCTTTGTCACCCACACCTACGACTACCGTCATACCAGCGATAAAGCCAACTGGCAGGTCATGCTCTCGCGTGTCGACTCGGCCGATCACAACGCCTTCGAGCAGCTCATCCAGCGTCTGAGTTTGGAGAAAGTCCACGACAAGCGCAATAAACTGGCCCACGGAGAAGCCATCTCCCGCGAACTGGCCGAAAACCTGCGCGACCTGGTCATTGGCAAAGGCAGCAAACACGGCGCCCTGCGCATCCTGGCAGAACTGGTGGATGTACGCTGATAGATAAGTTTGAGCGACTCTTGATCCTCGCTATCATACTTTCTTTTGCATCCTGTTAAACGTACTTCCATCCCAGGCAGTGTCTATCTGAAGAAATTCATAGCCATTGCTTTCATAGAAGGGTCTGGCGTAAAGAATGACGCCAGCTTTAATGATAGAATTATTCGTGCGATGTTTATAATCCTCTTCCAGAACTCGTAAAAGAGCACTGCCAATGCCTTTTTTCGTTTCTTCTGGAGAAACGTACATGTGCCTTACAGACTCTCCAAACCAACCGCCACAACCGACAATGGTCTGCTTTTCTTCCGCAACAAAGAGACTTTTAGCTTCTATCATCTCTTCTAATTCTGAGATTTTAATATCCTCTAATAAGGTTTGTACTTCCTTCGGAGAATAGACAGAAGGTGCAAAGTGTGAAAAGGTTCTTTGGCGAATTTCCAGGATGTGCGGAATATCATCTAACCGACAAGGGCGAATTCGTAAGGTACTCATGTGCTCAATTATACCACCTATTTGTATAGAAAGCTCCCACATAACGAAAACGTTCATCCACGTAAAAACCATCAGATCTGTCGATTTTGGCCTGGCCCTTCTTTTCGAGAACCATTGCTTCACTCTACTCAGTTTGGCTCCATAAGCAAGCAGGCTCACTTCTTTGCCAGGAGAGCCCTCAAAGGAGACCAACTTTCGTTATTTTTTAGTTGTCGAGGACCGCAAGGTGCAATCGGCGCAGGCGTGCGGGATCGGAGATGGCAGTGATCGCGGTGATCTTGCCTTCCCTGATTGAGAGATCGAGGACGCCAAACAGCGAGCCGCGCGGAGCCACAACTACTCCCACCGAGCCATTTACCAGAGCTGGTTGTGTTGCCCTGGCCCCTCCCATAAACCGTCTGGCACCTCCCGTAAACCGCCTGGCCACAGCCACCGCACCATGAATCTCTCCTGGCGCACCTGTAGGGACGCCTGGAGCGTCATAGCGGAATATGACATCCGGGTCGAGCACGGCCAGCAGCGCATCAAAATTCCCGGTGCGCGTGGCGGTGAGAAAGGCTTCGACCGCTTCTCGGCTGGTGGCCAGATCCTCGCCCTGAATAGGTGCTCTTCCCCGCACCCGGCGGCGTGCGCGGCTGGCGAGTTGCCTGGTCGCGGCGACTTCACGTTCCACTATCGGCGCGATCTCGTCGAAGGGTACGGCGAAGATGTCGTGCAGGACAAAGGCGAGGCGCTCGGCGGGAGCAAGCGTATCGAGCACCACCAGGAGCGCCAGACCCACCGAATCGGCCAGTTCCATCTCTTGCTCCGGATCGATCACTCTTTCACCGCCCGTCACTACTTGAGGCACCAACGCTTCCAGGGACTCCTCGCGCCGGGCGTGACGAGCCCGGAGCATATCGAGGCACACCCGTGCAACGACTGTCACCAACCATGCGCCCAGGTTCGCGATGCGGCTGTGATCAGAGCCGCTGAGACGCAGCCAACACTCCTGCACAGCATCATCCGCCTCGTCGAGCCGACCCAGCAGCCGATAGGCCACTGCCCGCAGGTGGGGGCGCTCGGCCTCGAAGCGCTGCGCTAACCAGATATACTCATCCATTGGTCACATTCCTTCGTTTTGTTTCGTCGAAGTAATGACGAGCGAAATTCGCTCAGTGTGACAAAACGTCTGTAAGGAGAATCATCATGGAAGCACGCAAGACGAGCCCAGCAACCCCTGAAACAATACAGGCCATTCAAACCATCCTCAAAGCCACGGGAGAGGGAGGAGTACCACAGAAGACGCTTGAGCTTGTTCACCTACGCGTGAGCCAGATCAACGGCTGCAGCTTCTGCGTCGACTCGGGCGCGCGCAGCGCCAGACGGGCGGGCGAAACCGACGAGCGCCTCTTTGCCGTCGCAGCCTGGCGAGAAGCACCCTACTTTACCGAAGCCGAACGCGCTGCCCTCGCGCTCGCCGAGGCGGCCACTCGGCTCGCTGATCGCTCCGACCCGGTTCCAGATCCGATTTGGGAAGAGGCTACACACCACTATGACGAGAAGGGTCTGAGCGCGATCGTCCTCATGATCGCCACGACCAACTTCTTCAACCGCGTCAACGTCACCACCAGAAAGCCAGCCGGTTCGGGCTGGTAATCCCACGGTTCTCACCTGCTCCTGCCGCCGAGGAACTCTGAAGCCGGAGGCAAGCTCACAGATCTCCACACAGGAGTAGCGGTCAGGCAAGTTGCTTGTCGGGAAACGAACCGCATGTTTCCTGGCCGGGGCTTGCCTTTCATCCATCCCGAATGGAGAGACGTGAGCCTGCCTCCAGCTCTTTCCTGAGAACCTGTACCCACATTGCATTTGCTCACCTTGTGTCGTCTGGCAGTGCGCCTGGCCCATCACTCTAGCTGTTCCGCTATCATGATATGGACTTTATGAGCAACAGAATGGGAAACGTATCACGCGTCGTATCTATTCCACTCGGCCTATGGAAGGCGAGGTCAGCGATGATGAGTACCGCGCCTCCCCTCTTGCTCACTAGTGAACAGGCAGGACGTTTGCTTCTCTATGCCCAGGACTATCGCCGCTGGGCGTTGGCGAGTCTGCCTCCCACTCAAGAGCGCAATACAACGCTCCGGGTCGTGCAGATCCTTCAAGGGAAGTTGCTGGCTCTATGCGACCACCACCAGACGCAGCTCCGGCTTTCCCTGGAAAGAGAAGAAATAACCGCGTTGAAAGCGATGACCAGAAGCTTACTTCTGCTTGATTTTCTTGTTCTATACAGTCACATCACGATGTGTCACTATTATGGTGGTACCAAAAGTCAAGACAGTTTGCGAGCAAAAATAAGATAAAACACAGCTGTTCAAACAAACGTT
>DASZXF010000573.1:0-2204 GCA_035546055.1 Ktedonobacteraceae bacterium | reverse complement strand
ATGACCTGGCATCGCTGGCTTAAGCGCTGGTGAGTCTGCTGAGGCGAGCGATGAACAGGTGGATGGGGCCAGACGAGCCGGTTTCCAACGTAGGAGCCAACCATAGACTGTTCGCGCTGGGACAGGTCACGCCTGACTTGAACAGAGCCTGTCACAGCGCCCAGGGTCAGATGAGAAAGAGAAAGATATGCCAAACGAGGAGAAAAGACCCATGCCGCAGAAAGGCTTCTGGAATTCATCTGAGACAGCCGAACACTGGCAGCAGGATGCCGAACGACGTAGACAAAATTTCGCCGAGGCGACGCGCCACATGCTCGACGCGGCGGAACTGGGTCCGGGCGATCACGTCCTTGACATTGGGGCGGGTACCGGGGATCAGAGTCTCCTGGCGGCCCGGAGAGTGGGACCGGGCGGCTCTGTCCTGGCAACTGACCTTTCTGCGGAAATGCTGACCATAGCCGCGCGAGTCGCAGAGCAGGAGGGATTGACCACTATCACCACGCGCGTGATGAATGCCGAACAGCTTGACCTGGAGGACAGGGCTTTCGATGCGGTCATCAGCCGCCTGGCTCTGATGCTGGTCCCGAACCTGAAGCAAGCGCTCAGAGAGATACACAGGGTACTCAAACCGGGCAGAAAGCTGGCCGCGCTGGTCTGGTCGACCCCGGAAAATAATCCTCTCTTTGCTTTGCCGCTGGCTATCCTGGCGAAATATACGAAAGGAGCGGACTCTCCTTCGCTTCATCCCCTGGCTCTCTCTAGTCCAGCCGTCTTTGAACGGGAACTGACGGAAGCGGGCTTTTCCGAGGTCAGTACGCGTACTCTTGCCTTTCAGTCTCATTACACTTCGCTCGATGCTTTCTTGCATTCGACAGCCAGCAGGCTGACCGCCGGTGTGGCGGAACGGCTCAGCCAGCAGGAGCAACAGCAACTATTGGCTGAGATGAGGCAGGCCTTGAGCCAGTTTGAGAGCCCTCATGGCCTGGTGGCTCCGGCTGAAATGTTGCTTGGCGCAGGCAGGAAAAAATAAGGCCATGCCGACCTTCCTCCGCGCCAGCTCCATCTTGCGCAGCAGGAGCTGGCAGGCCATGTAGCGCACAGAGAAGCGTTCAGGCTGCCAGAGCAAAGGCTCCTGGCGACCTGAACGCTTAGAGGATCTGGCGTGGTGGACGAACGCTATTTCTGCCAGACGCGGATATAATCAATCTGGTATAAGCCGGGAAACGGGGTGGTCGCGTTGGGTGCTCCGGGCCAGTCTCCGCCTACGGCCAGGGAGGCCACGATATACATGGGTTTGGCGACGACATTGGCACTGGTATAACGTCTGCGCGCCACTCCATCGACATACCAGGTGAACGAGCCTGGTTCCCAATCGAGGCCGAATGTATGCCAGCCGTCAGAAAAATCCGGTCCGGTCCACTGCGTCCCGTCTCCGACATCAGACCCATTGGCACCGGCATAGTGATAGGTCATATAGAAGATGCTTGGCGTAGCCCCGAGGATTTCAAAGGCATCAACCTCGGGCGGCCAGCTCAGATCGGCGGGGAGCGCCCAGAAAGCCGACCACATGCCCTGGCCACCGGCAATCTTCGCGCGCATCTCCATGTAGCCGTATTTAAATGTGAATCCCTCTTTACCGCCCTGGACATCTGGTCCCGAGCTAATCATGCCGGAGGTGTAATGGAATGTTCTGCCGAACGTGGTCACAGTCTGTTTTTTTGCCTGTAATGTGAGGTTGCCATCGTTCACCAGAACTCCGCCCGGTCGATAGAGTTCCAGTTCGCCATCATCGTGATAGCAGCTATCTCCCAGCTTGAAATTGAAATAGCAGGTTTTCCATACCTTTGTATTGAGCGTGCTACCGTCGAAATCATCGTGAAAGATCAAATTCCAGTTGCCCTTCAGTCCGACCGGCTCGGGCCTGGCGGTAGCTGTCGGCGTTGGCGTTGCGGTGGGAACCAGGATGGTAGGCTGGGCAGGCGGCCTGGTCCTGACAGCTGCCGGCGGCTGGTTGTTCTGTTCCGCTCCACAGGAAGAGAGGATAAGCAGGATGGCAAGCAAAGTGAAATAAAAAATGTTATAGCTTGACTTGAAAGGCTGATGCGAATGATTTCTCCTCATCTTTCTTTACAGTTCCTCTCTTTGTAAATTCGTATATTTTAGTGTATATCATTTAGACATGGTGAGCAATCAACTTAGCAGTC